>NZ_AXVB01000017.1:0-91401 GCF_000482345.1 Bacillus sp. UNC437CL72CviS29
GAGAAAGTAACAATCCTAGGAAAAGCAAATGGATGGGCAAAGATTAATTACAAAGGAAGAGAAGGGTACATATCACTAGAGTTTGTTCAAATTGGAATGAATCCTACAAACCCAACTGATCCTGGACAAGTTATAGAGGAACGAGCAGTTGTAAATGCTTCTTTATTAAATGTTCGTAAAGGTCCATCTACAGGAACCACAATCATTGGTCATTTGAAAAATGGCGAGACCGTTACTATTGTTGCTAAAGAGAATGGCTGGGCAAAAGTTCGTTTTAGTGGAGGAGAAGGTTATGTTTCATTACAATTCTTAAAAATGACACAAGGTTCTTCTTCGTATGAAATTGTTACTTCATCTCAAAAGATCCAAAAGCCAAATGAAGTAGAAGCTGAGCAAATTATGAAAAATATGAAAGAAGATGCTTACATTACAAGCGGTGGCAAAATTGTGAATATGAAGCAAGGGTTTGTTCGAGCAAATGGTGTCATTAATATTTATGATATTGCAACAGGGAAGAAAGTTACATATGTAAAAGGTGGAGCAGACTTAGAGTTTGTAAAAGCAGTAGGTAATCGTATTCATGTGAAAATTGATGGATTGACAGGATATGTGAATATAGATGATGTAACATTACATCCGAAAATGACAGGGGCAGCAACTTCGTATTATTCAGCAAAAAATGGAAAATTGTATCATTATGTGTATAATTCTTCTACTGGTAAATATGCAACGTATCAAATTGGAAATGCGCCAAAGCATTTAAAAGAAGGCGAACGCTATGAGGCATTCGATAAAACAAAAATCGGTGGACAAGATAGCTATCAATACTTTGAATATGTACCGTTACGTGTAACTTCTACGTATACAGGTGAAGAAATTGATAATTTCTTACGCGAATCTAATGCTAATAGTCCTCTGATTGGATTAGGCAAGTATTTTGTAAGTGCGGCAGAGAAATATAAGATGAATGCAGGATACTTGGTATCACATGCAATTTTAGAATCTGGTTGGGGTACGAGTCGCATTGCACAAGAAAAGAAAAATTTATTTGGATTTAGAGCAGTAGATTCGGATCCGTATAACGGAGCAACGGCATTTAAAACATGGGAAGAAGGCATTGATTTTTGTGCAGCATATATTGACAAGCATTACTTGACGCCAAGTGGAAACACGTATAACGGTGGAAACTTAGGAGATAAGGCACAAGGTATGAATGTCATGTATGCGAGTGATGAGAACTGGGGACAACAAATTGCATCGCTTATGTATAGAATAGATTCAATGAATGGTAGCAAAGATTTAAATAAATATCGTCTTGGAACATTGAAAGCAGGTTCTGAAGTGTTCAAAAACTTAGGAAGCGGACAAACTGGATCGACATCTCGCAATATTATGGTAGCTATTAAAAATACGGTTCATACTGCACAAGGAACTTACTATGAAATTGTTTCAGATAATAAAGCCTATAGCAGTGTTTATGTAAAAGCAGAATCAGTAAATCTTATAAACTCTTATTAAACATAGACCTTAAGATTTCATCATTTCAATGCAAGGGAATAAAAGTCATAATGTTAGAGGAAGTGACAGAATGAAACAATATATTGCATTTGATATTGGTGGCACAGAAATTAAGTATGGAATTGTTTCAGAAATAGGAACATTACTAGAGCACCAAACGGTTTCTACAGAGTCGCATTTAGGCGGTGAACAAATTGTTCAAAAGCTAATTTGCTTGTCTCAAGAGCTAATGAATCAACATGCCATTTCTGGAATTGGTATTAGTACAGCAGGAATAGTTGATATTCATAAAGGAATGATAACTGGCGGCGTGGATCATATTCCACGCTATGCCGGAATTCCTATTATTGATAGATTGCAAACTACGTTAACGGTCCCCGCCTCAATTGAGAATGATGTGAATTGTGCAGCATTAGGAGAGACGTGGCAAGGAGTGGGAAGACAAAAGGAAAATTGTATTATGCTTACTCTTGGAACGGGACTTGGTGGGGCTATTGTTATCAAAGAGGAATTATATCGAGGACATTCGTTTAGTGCTGGTGAATGGGGAAACATGTTAGTTGAAGGGAAACGCTTTGAAGAAATCGCATCTATTTCAGGGTTAGTTCATCTTGTGAAGCAATATAAAGGTGAGGGCAATTGGAATGGAAAAACAATTTTTGAGTTATACGATAAAAAGGATACAGAGGTTATACAAGCAGTTCAAGTGTTCTTGAAACATTTGGCAATTGGAATTAGCAATCTTGCCTATATTTTTAACCCGCAAACAATTATTATTGGTGGCGGTATCACAGCGAGAGGTACTAAGTTTTTAGAGGAAGTGAAAGAAGAGGTAAGAAAGTATTTGCAGCCAGAATTTTATAATACATGTGAAATTAGTCTGGCACAAAATCGCAATCATGCCGGAATGATTGGAGCAATTTACCACTTATTACATCGTCATGAATAAGTGACGTAAATGTTTTCGTATAATTGAAAATTTATTCTTTTTTTCAATTGACAAATAGTGCTACAATATAAGAGAAGAATACAATATTTTCCCATTTGGAAAATACCTTGTAGAAAGGAAGAAACTTCATGCCTATTATTTTAGAAAAAGGACAGAAGATTGATTTAACGAAGGGACAACCAAGAGTAGCAAAATTACAGGTCGGCTTAGGATGGGATCCAATTGGACAATCGGGTGGATTTCTATCTTCGTTATTTGGAAGCAAACCAAGCGTCGATTGTGATGCATCTGTTATTATGTTAGAAAAGGATCGTTTTTTAAATAAAAGTGATCTTGTTTACTTTGGGAATAAGCTATCTGCTTGTGGAAGCGTTATTCATTCAGGTGATAATTTAACTGGTGAAGGTGCTGGTGATGACGAAACGATTTTCGTAGAATTACATAAAGTTCCGAGCCGTATTAATCGTTTAGTATTTGTTGTAAATATTTATGATTGTGTGAATCGTCGTCAAGACTTTGGAATGATTCAAAATGCATATATTCGTATTCAAAATCCACAAACACGTGAAGAATTAGCACGTTATAATTTATCGGAAAATTACGGCGGGAAAACAACGTTAGTTGCAGGTGAAATGTATTGTCAAGACAGTGAGTGGAAGTTTTCTGCAGTTGGAGAAGGTACACAAGATAAAAATTTAAGTGAAATTGTATCGCGTTATCAGTAATACAATTTAAGGAGGAATAATATATGGCATCGATCTCGTTAAAAAAAGGACAGAAGGTAGATTTAACAAAAACAAATCCAGGTCTTTCTAAAGCTCTTGTAGGCCTTGGTTGGGATACAAATCGTTATGATGGGCAAAATGATTTTGATTTAGATGTAAGTATTTTCTTAGTAGGTGCAAACGGTAAAGTATCAGGTCCAGAAGATTTTGTTTTCTATAATAATCCAAAGGGTGCAAACGGTTCTGTAGAGCATTTAGGAGATAATCGTACTGGTGAAGGTGAAGGCGATGATGAAACAATTAAGGTGGACTTAAAGAATGTTCCAGCACATATTGAGCGTATTTGTTTCACAATTACAATTTATGATGGAGAAAGTCGCAGCCAAAACTTTGGACAAGTATCTAATTCTTTCGTACGTATTATAGATGAAGAAAATGGCGCAGAGCTAATTCGTTATGATCTTGGTGAGGACTTCTCAATTGAAACAGCAGTAGTTGTCGGTGAATTATATCGTCATGCTGGTGAATGGAAGTTTAATGCAATTGGAAGTGGATTCCAAGGTGGATTAGGTGCTTTATGTAATAACTTTGGTTTAGATGTAGAGTAATAAGACAGATATACATGAGTGGACATGTGCTTCACTCATGTATGTATTTTTAGAATCATAGCATAAGAGGTGAATATATATGGTTATTCAATTACAAAAAGGACAGAAAATTGATCTAGGTAAGACAAGTCCAGGTCTTACAAAAGCAGTTATCGGTCTTGGCTGGGATATTAAATCATATGATGGTGGATCCGATTATGATTTAGATGCATCTGCCTTTTTATTAGATGCAAATGGAAAATGTACGAAAGAAACAAATTTCATTTTCTATAACAACTTACAATCTCCATGTGAATCGGTTTTACATACAGGTGATAACCGCACGGGTGAAGGCGACGGCGACGATGAGCAACTTGTTGTGGATTTAACTAAAGTTCCAGCAGATGTGCACAAAATTGCAATTACAGTTACGATTTATGATGCAGAAGGGCGTAATCAAAACTTTGGACAAGTTGCAAATGCATTTGTTCGTTTAGCAAATGAAGAGACGAATGAAGAAGTTCTTCGTTTTGATTTAGGGGAAGATTTCTCAATTGAAACAGCAGTTGTCTTTTGTGAGTTATACCGTCATAATGGACAGTGGAAGTTTAATGCAGTAGGAAGTGGATTCCAAGGTGGATTAGGTGCGCTTGTAAGAGCGTATGGCTTGGATGCATAAGAAGGAAACGAACTTCGTTTCCTTTTTTTGACCTTTCTATAAATCTAGCAAAGAATAGGGGAAAACAGTAAGATGAGTATTTTACAGGGAATCCTTGATACGTATGCCCAATTTTTTGACTTGGACATGTGGATTAAAGTATTACAAGATCCTGTATCTTGGGGATTAATTGGTACACTTGTTGTACTTGAAGGATTATTATCTGCCGATAACGCTCTTGTGTTAGCCGTAATGGTAAAACATTTACCAGAAGAAAAGCGTAAAAAGGCATTGTTTTATGGGTTAATCGGTGCATATGTATTCCGTTTTATTGCGATTGGAATCGGTATGTTCTTAATTAAATTATGGTGGGTAAAAGTATTAGGAGCATTGTACCTTGCATGGCTTTCTGTTAAATACTTCATTGATAAACGAAAAGAAAATGATGAAGAAGAAGAAGAGCATGGCTTGAACCAAAACGGTATTCTCTTTAGAATGTTTGGCGTATTCTGGGGAACAGTTGTAATGGTTGAGCTAATGGATATTGCATTTTCAGTAGATAGCGTTCTTGCAGCATTTGGTGTTTCCAATGAAGTTTGGATTCTACTATTAGGTGGAATGCTTGGTATTTTAATGATGCGTGGTATTGCAGGTGTATTCTTAAGATTACTAGAACGTATTCCAGAGCTTGAATCAACGGCATATATTTTAATTTTAATTATTGCAGCGAAGATGTTGTTATCTGTTATTCACATTGAAGTGCCACACTGGTTATTCTTTATGATTTTAGTTATCGCATTTGGCGTAACATTTATTTTGCATTATATGCGACAAGGACAAGCCAGAGAAGAGATTGCAGCTACTAAGAAAGAAGATAAATAATTGAAATGGGTTTGCTCATTATACGAGCGCCCATTTTTTATAACCTAAAATAGTTTATAATAAAGAGATAAGATATTAATTCTTAAAAAGTAAATGTTTTTTGGAGGTGAACTGTCGTGTTTTCGCGTTTTACACTTCATCCACATGCATTAAAAGACGAAGCGGATTTAAAACAATTTGAAACGATTTTAGAAAAGCGCCCGCAGTATGAATTAACAGAGAATGAGATGAAATTTAGCTATATAGCTTGTCGTATTCTTGGTGTCCCAAACGATGTAGATGAATATTTTAATGAATTATTTGATTATAGTGAAGCAAAAGGAATTACTGTACTACACGAACAAAATTTAAATAAAGTGATCGATTCTGAGAAGCTCCGTCATATTCAAGAAGTATTCACACTGCATCAGGAAGCTACGAATGGTCTTACAGTAAATCGTCTTGTTGCGCATTTATCAGGAAAACAGTTGTTGCCTAAAGTTGATAATCCTGATTTACAACACTATATACATACAACATTTATTGCTATATTAACCTTGTATGAGAAACAACATAATCAATCTTTAAAAACAGAAGGTTTTCGTCGTTTCTTAATTGATATAATTAAATTAAGCGAAAATTATGTAGCACAATGGTTTTCGACAATTAATTATAAGAAACAAATGCCTCGCATCATTTGGTATGGGGATGCGAAGGAGAGTCGTATATATTTCTTATATTTCCTTATTATGCTCGGGTGTGATGTGTTATATTATCATCCGGAAGGAAAAGATGGCTTTGAAAGCATTGATAATGAAGAGAAGACCTTTGTTATTTCACATCCAGGTCGTATTTCATTAGAACCATTTCCAGATAGACGCCGGGAGCGAGTTGCAACAGTAGCTTATCAAGCGTCTAAAGAAATTGAACAAGTACTTCATCATGACAATTCCTTATTATATAAACCGTGGCAATTCCGTACGTACACACCCGTAGCACGCACGCTGAAAACAACATACGATGAACTCTTTTTAATTACGAAAGAAAAGGCATTTGTTCGTCCTACGTTCTTTGTAGAAAATAAACATATTTATATTCCATCTTTATTTGCGAAAGTGTCAGGTGTTTCCAAAAACGATAAAGAATATTTTCAGCGACTGAAGGCTGTGACATCATTTGATAATAGTTTATTAATTAATACATTCCCATTTACAAAAGAACAAAAAGCAAATTTTCAATTTCATTATCGTGATGCATTAGACCGCGGGGGGAACCTTCATCCAGATTTAATTATGAATAGTCATTGGTGGCCGCATAAACGCTTGCCAGAAGGCTTGCAACATGGAATTGCAGAAGCGATTATTCACACATGCGAAAGTGAACTTTGTAAACCAGTTGGGAAAGAAACAAAACAAGAGGTAGCTTTGTATGTTTTTGCACAACTTTCCCAAATTCCACCACATATTTTAGAGTTACTTGAGAAATTTGATTATTCGCAAGAAGTGCCAAAAATTGTTATATTTAATAATGAAAAGAGTGGGGAATTAAATCGTTCTGATGCTGTTTTATTATTATTTTTAAATCAAATTGGAATTGATGTACTACACTTTAATCCAACAGGAAGAAATGATATTGAACCATATATTGAAGGGGCAGCATTTGATTCACATTGGCTCGAGGAAGTGAATTTTGATCTTGAATTTCAGGGGCCGTCAGCCTATAAAAATTTATCACAAACAATTAAAGGACTATTTCGTCCATTTTTATAAGGAAAGGGAGAAACACATATGAATAATCCAGTTGTACTAGATTCGAAAACAGAATTGAATGAGCAAACTGCGCAAGATGTTCGTTTGCAGCTAAGACAAGATGCCGAAGTTCAGCGTATTTATAATGCTGTTGATATTAAAGACCAGTTAGAATTAATCGAACTTGGTAAAGAGCCTTCTATGGAGATTTCACGTTTTGCAGATCAGATTTTACATACGATGTCCTTATCCAAGATAGAGGATTCTGGTGAATTATTAAAGCAACTTGGTAAAATTATGGACAGATTTGATAGTAAAGATTTCGCGGAAGAGAAAAGCGGATTTTTCTCTCGTATGTTTAAAAAAGCAGATAAAATGATTGAACAAATCTTTAGTAAGTATCAAACGATGGGCCGTGAAATGGACAAAGTGTACGTGGAAATTACGAAATACCAAGATGAAATGAAAAAATCAATTGGTACGTTAGATGGCTTATATGAACAAAACTTAAAATATTATTTAGACTTAGAGAAATATGTAGTAGCGGGAGAAATGTTACTAGAACGTCTAAATACAGAATTAGTTCCAATGTATGAGGAACGTGTTCGTAATAATGATCAATTGGCAGGTATTGAATTAGAATCTTTGAGAAACTCTGTTGAAATTTTAGAGCAACGCATTGATGACCTAGAAAAGGCTCGTATGGTTGCATTATTAACAGCACCACAAATTCGTATGATACAGCGTGGTAATAACAAATTAATCGGTAAAATTAATACAGCGTTTATTACAACGATTCCTATCTTTAAAAATGGAATTATTCAAGCTGTGAATGCAAAACGTCAAAAGCTCGTTGCTGATTCTATGGCTGAGCTTGATCGTCGTACAAATGAGTTACTTAAGAAAAACGCACAAAATATCGCAACGCAAAGTGTAGAGGTAGCAAGACTTTCTGGCTCTTCTAGTATTAAAATGGAAACACTTGAAGAAACATGGAATATTATTTCAAGAGGTATGCAAGAAACGCAGCAAATTGAAGAGCAAAACAAACGTGAACGTGAAGAAAGTCGTAAACGTATGGCAGAACTAACAGAGAATATTAAAAAAGAATTACAAGGGTAACTAAAAGGCAATGAGGAGATTCCTCATTGCCTTTTAATTTCTTTTAAACACTTTTATAATCTCATTTACAACAAGTGGAATAATACTTAGTACTATAACAAATCCCCAATCTTTTAATGTTAAGGCATGTACCCCAAATATGTTGGCAATTGGCGGTATTGAGATAATACATATTTGCATAAGTACACCGATAAGTAGGGAGAAAACTAAGTATTTATTTGTGAATATTCCAATTGAAAAGATTGATTTCGTATTTGATCGTAAGTTGAATGAATGAACGAGCTGTGAAAAACTGAGTACAACAAACGCCATCGTTTGAGCGTGTAATAAAGCATCATCATCAATTTGCGACGGGAACAGTGGGAAGATATTTGTATCTCCTGTATAGAGCTTTGCTCCAAAGATAAAGGCGATTAAAGTGATGAGTCCTATTACAATCCCGTTTAGAATAAGAAAAGAAACACTACCTTTAAACAAGCTTTCTTTTGCACCACGTGGCTTGTCTTTCATCACATCTGGGTCTTCTGGATCAACACCTAGCGATAGAGCTGGGAGTGTATCTGTGATCAAATTTACCCATAAAATATGAATAGGACGAAGTGGTGTAGCCCAGCCGAGTAAAATAGCTAAGAATAGTGCAATAATTTCTCCAAAGTTGCAAGAAAGTAAGAACAGAATTGATTTTTTTATGTTGCGATAAATGTTTCTGCCTTCTTCAACCGCTTTTACAATAGATGAGAAGTTATCGTCTGTTAAAACCATGTCAGCGGCTCCTTTAGCCACATCTGTTCCGGTAATCCCCATTGCAACTCCAATATCTGCTTGTTTCAAAGATGGAGCATCATTGACACCATCCCCAGTCATCGAAACAATATTTCCTTTGGCACGTAATGCTCCTACAATTTTCACTTTATGTTCAGGAGAAACACGCGCAAAAACATTTAAATGATCCATTTCATTTGCTAGTTTTTCGTCTGAAATACGATCTAATTCTGTTCCAATCATAACTTCGGATTCTTTTTCAGCAATACCAAGTTCTTTTGCAATGGCAAAAGCGGTATCTTTATGATCACCTGTAATCATAATAGTACGAATCCCCGCGCTCTTACATTCTGCAATAGATGTTTTTACTTCTGTTCGAGGTGGATCTATCATACCAACAAGCCCTATAAATATAAGATTTTCTTCCATGTGATCGGTGTTAACGTTTTGTGTATCATACTGTTTGAAAGCGAAAGATAGTACACGCAAAGCTTTTTGAGACATCATTTGGGCAGCTTCTAATATTTGTTCTTTTTCTGCCTCGGTTAAGATTTCTGCTCTACCATTTATAAAGATATGGGTACAGCGAGGTAAGAGTTTATCAATTGCTCCTTTTGTCATACTGTAATAGTTTTCACCATATTCATGTAGTGTTGACATCATTTTGCGTTCGGAGTCAAATGATAATTCGTTCACACGTCTATGTTGAGCTTCTACAGCAGCTTTTTGAAAGTCAAAGTTGCTACCGGCAACAAGAAGGGCAATTTCTGTTGGATCACCAGTCTGTGAGTCAGCTGTGTAAGATGCGTCGTTACATAACATCATATTTTCTAATAATAAGCGTTGAGCATCATTGTTTACGTCTAACTTTTCTAATTTGTCATATGTACGGTCACTATAGAAATGAGTCACTGTCATTTTATTTTGTGTTAATGTACCAGTTTTATCTGAACAAATAATCGTAACAGAACCCAGTGCTTCTACGGCTGGAAGTTTGCGAATGATAACGTTTTGTTTAATCATACGCTGTACACCAATTGCGAGAACGATGGAAACTATTGCTGGTAATCCTTCTGGAATCGCAGCTACAGCTAAGCTAATAGCAGTCATAAACATTTCTAACGTATCTCGACCTTGGAAATATCCAATGAGGAACATAATGATACAAATTGCAACTGCTACAAAACCTAAATATTTTCCGACTTGTGCTAAGCTTTTTTGAAGTGGTGTTGCATCATCATCGGCTTCATGTAAGAGAGTTGCAATTTTTCCAATCTGTGAGTTCATTCCTGTTTCAACAGCAACACCAACGCCTCGGCCATAAGTAACGAGTGTTGACATAAATGCCATATTTTTTTGATCACCTAGTGGTACCTGCTCTCCATTTTGAAGAGAAGGATGATAAAGTGAATCTTTATCAACAGGAACGGACTCACCTGTTAACGCTGATTCTTCAATTTTTAAATTTGCAGTTTCAATAAGTCGTAAGTCACAAGGAATATAGCGCCCTGCATCAAGCATAACAATATCCCCTGGAACAACATCTTCTGATGGAATTTCTTTTTGTTCACCATCACGCTTAACAATTGCCTTTGGTGTTGCCATCTTTTTTAATGCTTCTAAAGCTTGTTCTGCTTTCGATTCTTGAATGACGCCAATTACAGCGTTTAAAACAACAACAAGAGCAATAATGCTAGCATCGGCCCATTCACCTACAAAGGCAGAGATAAGAGCGGCAATTAAAAGAACATAGACGAGAACATCATTAATTTGGGCGAAAATACGTTGCCATAAAGTCCGTCTTTGTTTGGTGGTAAGTTCATTTCGGCCATATTTTTTTAACCGAATTTGTACCATATCTTCTGTTAAACCATGCTGTTCATTTGTTTCAAGTTCAAGTATTGTGTGATCTTTCGTTTTACTGTACCAATTGCTCATAGATAAACACCTCCGGTAAACACAGCTGGCAATGGTAATGTGGCGAGTATTAGATGTGGAGTCTATGGTGAGGTTCTATTTTTATTGTACAGTATTTGGAAAATAAATGTTGGAAAGCGAAAGGATGTCATGAATTTGTTGGAAATAAAAAAGTCCCTTTGTATAAGGGACTCCTCTTTATTTTTTGATTAATGTACCTAATTCTTCTGTAATAGCTTGCATTTCACTAATGCTAAATGTTTCACGCTTCATTACATGATCATAAATGTCACGTAGATCTTCGTACATTTCTGCATTAAAGCTTTCAGCGCGCATTGCTCCTGCATTTACCATGCGTAACTTTTCCTTAATGGCTTCTACCATATATTCAACATTTTCTTGCGATTTTACGGATAAATCCACCGAAGTGTCCCCCTTTGAAATAACATAAGGATATCTTAACATTTTTTATCATTTTCGTTAATGTAACTTTTCAATCCAATTAAATTAGTAGGGATTTCCTTTATAATTAATAATTGGTTGTTTATACTATACGTATATATAAGAAATGCGCAAGAAAGGAAGAAACAAATATGATTCAAGTATTGTTTGTTTGTCTTGGGAACATTTGTCGTTCTCCGATGGCAGAAGCAATTTTTCGTGATCTTGTCGTGCAAGAGGGATTAGAAGATAAAATTCAAATTGATTCCGCTGGGACAGGCGATTGGCATATTGGTCATCGACCTCATGAAGGAACACAAAAAATTTTAAAAGAAAATGAAGTTTCTTTTGAAGGAATTAAAGCACGTCAAGTAGAAAAAGAAGATTTAACAAAGTTTGATTATATTATTGCCATGGACAACAAGAATATAGCGGATTTAGAAAGTTTAGGTAAAGCTGGAGGCTATATTGGTAGACTGTCCGATTTTGTTCCAGAAGGTGGCTGGACAGATGTTCCTGACCCTTATTTTACAGGGAACTTTCAAGAAGTATATGACCTTGTAACAGAAGGGTGTACAAAATTGTTAGCATTCATTCGAAATGAGCAAGGAATCTGAGAAAGCTTAGAAAGAAATACTTTCTAACATAAGAAACGGAAGGGTGAAGGAATATGGCAAAGAAGAATAAGATAGCTCGAAATATTGCAATTGGGGTAGCAGCAGGTGTAGCTGTTTCCATGCTTAAGAAAGAAAATCGCGAGAAAGTAAAAAATACAGCAGAAAAAGCAAAATCAAAAATGATTGAAATTGGCGAGAATGCAAAGATAAAAGAAAAGGTGCAAACTGTTACAGATAAAGGGCGCGAACTTGCAGATTTTAATGTAGTAAAGGCGAAGGTAGCGGAAATTAAAAAATTAACACCAGCTGTTGTTGAAACACTAAAAGAAACGAAAGAAATTTTTAGTAAGAAAAAAGCTGAGCCAGAAGGAAAAACAGAAACAATTGAAATTCAAACAATTTCTCCAACATTAGAAGAGGTAACGGGAGAAGAACCAGTGATTGCTGAGGAAAAAAAAACAGAAGCATATATTGAGTTGAAGCAAGATAAAGAAGAGAAGCAAAGTGTTTAGAGACATATGAAAAAATTTCTAGAGAAAGCAAGGGGAAATCGTGTCTTTTCGTTTGGGAAGGATTTATACGACCGAACGATGCGAGATGATGTAGCGGGCTTAGCAGCACAGCTCGCTTATTTCTTCTTGCTTGCTATTTTTCCTGGGCTTGTTTTTTTAATTACGCTTCTTGGATTTATTCCCATTCATACAGAGGATGTGCTCAGTTTATTAGAGAATTATGTGCCAGAAGATGCAATGAATTTAATTGAAGTGAACGTTGATAGCGTTGTAAACAAACAAAATGGTGGTCTGTTATCATTTGGTTTATTATCTATGCTATGGTTTGCATCAAATGGTGTAAATGCAGTGATGAATGCTTTTAATCGTGCTTATGACGTAAAAGAAACACGCTCTTACATTACAACGAGAGCGTTATCTATTGTACTTACACTAGCAATAATTTTTATGATTGTCTTTGCGTTAATTGTCCCTGTTTTTGGACAGGTAATTGGAGCAGCTGTTTTTAAAGCGCTCGGTTTGTCAGAAAGCTTTTCTTTTGTATGGAGTATTACACGATTAGTAGCCAGCTTTTTAGTGTTATTTGCCTTATTTAGTTTCTTATATACATTTGCGCCTGACCGAAAGTTAAAGAGAAAAGAGGTTGTATCAGGAGCATTATTTGCAACAATTGGATGGATTGTGGTATCGTACTCATTTGCTTATTACGTAGACAAATTTGCAAATTATGCAAATACATATGGTGGTCTCGGTGGTATTATCATTTTAATGTTATGGTTCTATTTAACGGCCTGGGTTATTTTACTTGGTGGTGAAATTAACGGTCTCTTGTATTCTTATCGAGCAAGTGACAATAATTCCCGTGATGGAAAATAGCGTTCTGTTCCATAATAAAAAGGAACAGGGGGGATTTGATATGAGCAACAATAAAAAAAATCACAATAATAAAAACCAAGGTAAAAAAAATAGTAGTTCGCATCCAAAACATAAAACGAGCAGCAGTGCGAATGGGCATAATGGCTACCATTAAAAGTGCAAGCTGCTGAAACTAGATATTAAAAAACGGGTTCCCTTTGGGAACCCGTTAGTTATTTCCTTTTAATAATCGTAATCCATTTAGTATAACAAGGATTGTACTTCCCTCATGGCCGATAACACCAAATGGAAGTGCTAAAAATTGTAAAAAGTTAGAACAAATAAGCATTGCAATTACTGTTAAAGAAAAGATAATGTTTTGTTTCACAATACGATTCATTCGTTTTGATAAACGAATGGCCTGTGCAAGACGAGAGAGTTCATTTTTCATTAAAACAACATCTGCTGTTTCTAAGGCAACGTCTGTCCCCTCACCCATAGCAACGCCAATACTTGCTGTAGCGAGTGCAGGAGCATCGTTAATACCGTCGCCCACCATTGCTACTGTTCCGTATTTTTCTTTTAGTTGTTTCACTGTTTCTACTTTTGTTTCCGGCAAGCATGATGCGTAGTATTCTTTGATGTTGCTTTCATTTGCAATTGCTTTAGCTGTCTGTTCATTATCACCAGTAATCATGATGGCTTCGACACCAATGCTTTGTAAATCGCGAATGGCAGCAATTGTTTCTTGGCGTAACGTATCTTTTAAAGCGATAATCCCAAGAATTCCTTCTTCATCACTGATATAGACAACAGTTTTTCCTTCTTGTTCAAGTGTATTAGCGATACCATTATGAAATACTTTCGCTTCTTCACCAATAAAATCGGCCTTTCCAATTTTATAAGATGTATTTTCTAAAATTCCTTTTAAGCCGAATCCAGTGACATCTTCTACACTTTCTGGTTTCGTTAATGTAATGTCGTATGCATGTTTTGCGTACTTGACGATAGCTTCTGCAAGCGGGTGTGTGGAGTGACTTTCGATAGAGGCTGTAATATACAACACCTGTTTTTCTGATATTTCATCACGTACGTAAACATCTGTTACAGTCGGCTTTCCTTGTGTTAATGTTCCTGTTTTATCAAAGGCAATTGCTTTCACTGAGGCAAGACGTTCTAGATGGATACCACCTTTAAATAAAATACCGCTTCGCGCACCGTTAGAGATGGCAGATAATATTGCTGGTGTAATCGAAGCAACGAGTGCACAAGGAGAAGCAACAACGAGTAAAATCATAGCGCGATAAAATGTTTCGTTCCAGCTCCAGTCTAGTATAAAGTGAGGAACAAACAACATTAGAGCAACAATAATAAGTACACCTTTTACATATGTTCCTTCAAATCTTTCAATAAAAAGTTGTGATGGTGACTTTTCACTTTGCGCATTTTGAACGAGACGAATGATTTTTTGGAACAGTGTTTGATCACTGCGTTTTGTAATTTTAACTTCAATGGCTCCACGTAAGTTTACGGTTCCAGCGAATACTTCATTACCCAATCTTTTCTCATTTGGGATAGGTTCCCCAGTGATAGCTGCTTCATCGATATTCGTTTCACCGCTATGAATTGTACCATCCGCAGGTACGCGTTCACCTGGTTTAATTAAAATGATGTCATCAATTTCTAACTGACCTACCGGAATGCGTTCTTCTGTTCCATGTGAAATGCGTAAAGCTTCTTCAGGCTGTAAATCCAGCAATGCTGAAATTTCCTTTTGGCTTTTACTTAACGTATAAGATTCCATTGCGCCGCTTAGTGCAAAGATAAATATTAAGATTGCACCCTCTGCCCAGTAGCCGATAATAGCGGCACCGATGGCAGCGAAGAGCATTAACATTTCCACATTCAATTCCTTTTCTTCGATCGTATCTTGGATGCCTTCTTTGGCTTTTGCATATCCACCAATTATATAGGCGAGGATATAAAAAACTACTCCAGCAGTTGTTGCTTCGTTTTTTGTGAGTAACCAGCCGGATAAAATGAAAATCCCCGATAGGATTGCAAAGATTAGTTCATAATGTTTTTGAAATGACTGACTCCAAGATGGGCTAGACATATTATTTTTTGATGGTAATGTTTTTACTTCTGAGTTCATTATTACTCGCTCCTTCCAATTTCTTATTGAGAAAAAGAATCAAAATCGAAACCCCTATAAAACGACGAAAGCTGCCATCCGTAAGGATAGCAGCATTTCTATTGAAAAATTTTATCAGTTATTATCTTGTAATTATTACATATTATATCATATCATATGTTGCTACTTGAGGATATGTTTTTACGTATATGAAAAATTGAAAAACTTGTTTTTTTGCTCTTCCTTTGGTATATATGAATCTTGTTCATAAAAAGGTCGGAAAGGAAGACAGCAAGTGAAAACAGAGAAATTTTTTACTCATCCGATTGGTGTATTTGTTGCAGCACTAGCAGCGACATTTCTATGGGGAAGCGCATTTCCTTTTATTAAATTAAGTTATGTTGAACTTGGAATTCAGCCACATGAAGTTGGCGAGCAAATCTTATTTGCTGGCTATCGCTTCTTCTTATCAGGTGTAATGCTCTTATTCTTTTTTAAAGCAATAGGAAAAGATATGCACTTCAAAAAAGAAACAGGAAAGCAATTAGTGCAAATTGGTTTGTTTCAAACATTCCTACAATATGTGTGTTTTTATATTGGTATGAGTTACAGTTCAGGAATTGAAGGTGCTATTATTTCTGGGACATCATCTTTTTTCCAAATCATACTCGCACATTTTTTGTATAAAGACGATTCATTAAATATTCGCAAAGTGATCGGTGTATCTATCGGTTTCTGTGGTGTGATTCTTGTGAATGTTCCAAGTGATGGGAGTATGGCGTTTCATTTTGGAATTGGTGAATTATTACTTTTGGTGGCCGCGATGATGTATTCATATGGAAATATATTAGCGAAAGAAGGAAGTAAAACATTAGATGTTGGGTATATGACAGCGTACCAGATGATTTTTGGATCTATCGGATTATTATGTATTGGTATTTTTCAAGTTAGATTTATGCCTTTTGTATTTAATACGAAAGCACTATTTATGTTACTGTACTTATCCTTCTTATCAGCGGCAGGTTTCTGTATTTGGAATACAGTTATGAAATATAACAAGGTTGGAAAAGTATCGATGTATATGTTCTTTATACCGGTATTTGGTGTCATGTTATCTAGCCTGATTTTAGGAGAAGCAATCCATTCATTCGTTTTATTTGGATTAGCATGTGTAGCAGCTGGTATTATCGTAGTAAATCGAACACCAAATGTGAAAAAAACGGAACAAGAGAAAAAAGTAGCTTAAAGGAAACGAATTATTCCTTTTAAAAAAGAAGTGTTCTTCTTTTTTTTTTTATTTGGTAAGATAAAAACAGGAAAAAGCAAGTTATATCACGAAGAAACATTATTATCTATTCATTAAGGAGTATATGTTATGAATGAAATTTACATATTATTAATTGGACAGATTATTTTATTTATTGTTGGTGCGCTTTTTGCCATGAAAAAGACAAAGCAAACTATGAAAAATGAGCCATTACCGTTGTTCATCCGTCTTATCCTTAGTTTTTCTTTAACAGGTGGTGCAATCTGGATTTGGTTACAAGATCCATCTGTAGAGTATCGTCAGTGGGCTGCAATTGGTATGACTTTATCTACGCTTGGTGATTTATTTATGGCGGGGCTCATTCCATTTGGGCATCGGTTAATCGGCGGTATGGTTGCCTTTGCAATTGCGCATTGTTTTTATGTAACAGCATTTTTGCAAACAGGTATTTCATGGAGCGGATTCTGGATTGGGGTAGCAGCATACGGTTTATTTTTAATAATTGGCTGGTTCTTTTTTATTCGGAATCAAAAACAAGATAGGCTATTTACAATTGGTGCGCTCGTATATGGTTTATGGGTTGGGGGAATGGCGTGCTTTGCCTTTGCATTATACTATGCACACAACGGAATGTGGTGGATTCCGGCAGTTGGTGGATTGTTATTTGTAATTTCTGATTTTATTATTGGTATAACGGATATTGGTGGTCGCAAAGTAAAGTATGATCCACTTTGGATCTGGGTAACGTATGTTGCTGCACAGATGTGTATTATTTATGCTGAAATATAGGAAATGAAGAACCGCTTGTGAGGGCGGTTCTTTTTTATTCATACTGGACATTGAGTTTGCTATTACCACTTGTTAATGTACGATAAATAATACAAACAATTGACAGATAATATAGAATTTATTTACAAATGAGTTCTATAATAGAAGGACAAGAGAGAAAGGGGAAATAAATGAAAAAGAAAAATCGCTTTCGTGAGCTTTTTGAAATACTAGCTATTGCGTGTTTGTTGTTTTTTTTAGTGAAGATTTTTGTGTTTTTTCCAACAACTGTGCAGGGAGCATCTATGAGGCCAACATTGCAAGATGGGGATAAAGTAATTATTAATAAGTTAGCAAAGAGATTTGAGACGTATGAGCGTGAAGATATAATTGTAGTAAAGACTGATAATTTTTATGTGAAGAGAATTATTGGGTTACCTGGAGATGTAATTGAGATGAAGAATGATCAATTATATGTAAATCATCAAGTGAAAAGTGAACCTTACCTGGATAAGAATAGAGGGCATGCAAAACAACTTCTTATTAATTTAACTGAAGACTTTGGTCCTATTACAATTCCAAAGGATAAGATTTTTGTTATGGGTGATAATCGGTTAGTAAGTAAAGATAGTCGTAATGGCTTAGGACTTATCGATAAAACAGAAGTGCTTGGAACGCTAAAAGCAATTTATTATCCGTTTGATCATATGAAAATTATAAACTAGAAAGAAGGGACAATATGGAGGATATTATCGGACATATTCTAGTAGGAGTTAGTCGCGGAGCAATTGCATTAGGTGAACTATGTGCTGATGCAGGGAAAGGAATTGTTAGAGGAACAGTCAGTATTGTAAAAGTAGCTGGGGACTTTATGTTAGATGAAGTAGTAGAGGGAGCGTTAGAAAGATTAGCTGAGCGAGAAGAACGGAAAAAGAAAAGGATACAGCGGCATATAGAAAAACTGAAACAGTATACATGGTTTAAAGTTTTACATGAGAATAAGAGCTGCCAGGAAGTTTTAAATTATAATGAAGCATGTAGGAAGTTATTAAGTAAGCGCCGATATGTTCATAAGTTAATTCATAATGAAGCAGAGAGAAAGAACTTCATTAAGCGTGTGAGAATTGATGCGAAGGTTGATGATGTTATTTGGGATATGTGTGTGAAAGAGAAGAGAGGGAAAAAACCAAGCAATGATTAAGTTGCTTGGTTTTTTGCTTGTAACTCGTCTTAATGGCATGCATTTTGTTTAAACTATTGGTGTTTCGTCAATTATTAATCTTGATGAGGAAGTTGAGTCATTGTTACTATTTTTATTTAACATGAATTTGTATTGTAATAACTGTAATTTAAATAGTGTTAAAGGATCTTGATACGTTTCTGGGTTTGTTCTTAGTTTTGTTAATGTACTTTCGTCCTGCTCTATCTCTAAATGTGCTGCTTCTACAGTTTGTTTTAAGATACGAAGAGGTTCTTTAAAGAACATCATAATATCACGTTCTAATGCACTTTCGAATAATTCAAATTGAAGGAAGAACTGTTCAGAAATAGTTGTTGTTACCTCTGTATAGTCTTCGGTCTCAATATAATTTTTATATTTGTTATAGAGCATAGATTGATTCTTCTGCATGTTACCGAATAATTTCCCAGCACTTTTTAATAGAAATTGTGTTGGTGTAAAGCGTAGTAAAATATTTACGTCACCAACGTTGATTCGGTTTGTCATTCTTGCAACATCTCGGCGCCAATCATCAAGTAATTGAAAATCACACGGCAGTTTCATTCGCTCTTCTTCGTATAAGTTATTAAATGTTTCACTCATTCCATCTAAATAAGATTGACTTTGAATAAATTCATTATGTGCTTTTTCAATCCATTCCTGAATAGAATGCGTAAACTTAGGTAATATCATTTGTTGTAAATGCTTTTGGATTCTTTCATTCATTGCTGCATTTAGTTCTTCATGAACTTGTTTAAAGTCACTATCTTCCTGAATTAAATCAGAACAGCTCTGCAATAATTCAGGAATTTGATTATGAAGATCATGTATAATTTCATCTTTTGTTAAACGATATGAGTCTGTGATAGAACGAGTCTTATCTTTTTCAATAGCAGTCAGGTTATTAATAAAGCCATTTAGTTTCACTAAAATGTGTTTGTTCCAACGGATTGACTTTACTAATGTATTTTCTAATTGTACGCGTTCATTTAAGAGATATGTAATGGTCTTTTGAATAAACCATAATAGTTTTTCTATGCGCTCTGTTTTTATATCTCTATTCGTAAAGCTTGAAGTAATAGATTCTGTTAAATCACTTAGTTGCCCGTTGTTCTCATCTAAAGATGAGTAAGGGAATACTCGTGCATTTGGGAAATGTACACGTATTTTAGACTCAGTTTCAGTTAGCTTTTTATTTGCTGTTTCATCAGTAAGAATTGTATCGATTGTATTTAAAACAAAATGAACTTGTAAAGTCGGTATTTGTTCACGTATGTACAATAGTGTATTGATTTCTTCATCAAGTAAAGGTGAGGAGACATTAAGAATATATAATAGATTATCGGATACATGTAAGTATTCAAGATTTGTAGTTTCTTTATTGTCATTTCCATCAAAACCTGGTGTAACGATAAATGAGAATTTGTTTTTCCGTAAAAATCTACTTGGTAGTTTAAATTCAATACATTTCTGTTCAGATTCTGATTTTGGAGGGACAGCTATCATCTCATAAAATTCATCTAAATTAGAAGTATTTCTTATTGTTAAATCTGTGAGTTCCGTAATTTCTGTCTGTGCATTATCCTTAAAAGCGATAGCAGCTCTAGAAGTATTTTTTAGTATCCTTTCCCCTAATATAGAATTGATAAAGGCTGATTTACTATCATCATTCGTACCCGTAACGAGAATTTGTTGTACGTTTATATCGGAAAGTTCTCGAACAAGCCATGTGTAAGAATGACCTAAGTCTACATCATTCTTTTCTGCCCATACAACAATAGTTTCAAAAAGATTTGCAGTCTTTTCTAGTTCAACTGTGTTATATATTGTTGAGCTAGAAAGTAGCGTTTCAGCGCTTTTTACAAGTAATGTATCAAGGCTCTTAGGTGAAATCTCATTCCATGCTAATGTCGCAGCGGAAACAAATAGAGAATGTTCTGCTTTTGTTAAGCTAAACCAATTCGTTAACAAGTCTGGAATAAGTTCCTGTAGTTCATGCATCAAGTATTTTCCTGTAATTAATTCACAGTATGTTTCTTGATAAAGAGTAACGATTTCATCCCATGAGTCGTAAGAATCTACCTCGATATGTAAAAATAGGTGATTGATTGTTTGAATCCATACTAAGTTGGTTGACTCATCTTGATAGATTTTCCAAAATGATGAGATAAGTTGCTTAAATTGGTCTGAATCGATTGTATATAAAACTTTTAGTGCCTCATAAAAATATTTTGGTTTCATTTGTTTTGTGAATCCTTGGTTCACATAACTTGTTAAAATTTCAAACCAATGTAATGATTTTGTTCGAATTCCTTCGTGAATAGCAAGATCAATAGCGTTGTTCCAATCCTGCTGTTTTTCATAAAAGGAGCGGGCAATGGCAGTAATATTTGGATAGTCTGGTTGGAATGCAACTGCTTCACTAATGACCTTAAAGGCAAGTCCTAAACGATTTTGTTCAATGTACAGAGAAAGAAGTTGTAATGACACTTCCATTGTCAGTGTTATATCGTCCGTTTGAATTGATGTATAGATTTCTTCTGCGATTGAAAGCAATCCTAATTCAAAATAAGCATCTGCTATATTTTTTTTTGCCCATAGAGAGAGGTCATTGTTTACTTTCTCCCACTTGAAGATAGCTGTTTCAAAATCTTTATGATGATAGTAAACTTCTCCTTGTGCGAAACGAATATTAGCGATATTGGAAAATTCATTTTCAGCTTCATTTACATATGCTTCCCCGAGCGTTTGAGGAGCTTGAACAGAACCCTGTTCAGTTAAGAATGTTTCGTAATATACCTTTTGAATCAATTGTTTTTCTATGGTCATGTTTTTTCCCCCTGTATGATTTAGAAAAATGATTATTATGTAAAAGGGTGCATAGTACTCTACATGGATAGAAGATGCATATTATTGTTTTAAATTATATTTTTTCCTACTTATATCATTTTTCTTGAGAGTCAAACCGATGCTAAATGTAACTTTTCTTTATTGTAACAAAAAACCTGCTTGTGAAGGCGGATTTTCTTATAATTATGAGGCAAAGTATGGATTCATCCCACTATTTACGGGCAGTAAGACTCCAACTTCAAGATTCAGTGAGAAGCAAGGAAGAGAGGTGAGGGTTTTATATAAGTGGAGGATGAAGAAAAAATATTTATGGAAGTTTTACGTTATTCCGCTTTGTATGAACAATATGTATCCACATCTCAAGGTTCTGAAAAGTGAAGATTAAAAGCAGTGAAAAGTTTCATTACAGATCAGATGAATAGGAGTAGAGTTCATTATAAAAACGATGTATAGTGAATATGTATACCATGTTTGCTTAAAGGATAGAGAGGGCACAATATGGAATAACGATCGTGCATAGGATGTGTCATCCGAATGGAACAGCATATTGGTGAGTTAATCGCACATTATGGATATTTAGGAATTATTATAGCTCTTGCAGGCGGAATAGTTGGTCTACCAATACCAGATGAGTTTTTGCTGACGTTTGTTGGTTATAATATTTCGAAAGGAACTATGTCAGGGACAGCTGCTTTTCTAAGTGGAATGGGTGGTTCGGTACTTGGAATTACTTTAAGTTACATACTTGGGTTAAAACTTGGACTACCTGTATTAAGAAAGTATGGTCCAAAGATAGGAATTAAAGAACAGCAAATTGATAAAACGCATGTTTTATTTGAAAAATATGGCCCCTTTTTATTAATGATCGGATACTTTATACCAGGAGTTCGTCATTTAACTGCGTATTTTGCTGGTATGTCTAATTTAACGTTATGGAGATTTTGCTTATACGCATACGGTGGTGCTTTCATTTGGATTAGCGTTTTTATTGGGCTTGGATGGAAACTTGGAGAGAAGTGGCGTTTTGTTGAATATAGCCTGCATCATTATGGAATGTTGATTTTAATTATCTCAGTAATAGTCATACTTATTGTATGGGTCTACATAAGAAGAAAAAAAACCGCTATTTAGCGGTTTTTTAGCTGAAAGCAATGAAGAAAACATCTGAGGTAATACATATAACACTTAATTTATCTACAGGAGCAACTTGTGAAACATTTCCTGTTTTTAAGGAGAGAGAATAAAATAGCTGGTGCTTTTTTATTTAATAGAACGTCACTAATATTTTGAAACTTTCTTTGTATCATAATTACACCTATCATGAATAGTGCCGTGATGATGGAACGGGTAGTTGCCGCTACATTGGTATCGATCCCTTCCAATCCAACTTTCCCGAAAATGAACACAAGTGCTGCAGCGATTGCTGATAATAATAGATGAAAGGCCCACCTGACAGGTGGGCCTTTCATCTATTATTCTGCAATTTCTTCATATAAAAAGTACGTTACATTATAAATATGTTCAACTTCATCATCTGTCATAAATAAAAGTTCTTCACGCTCCATTCCTTTTTTCTTTTCAATAAACTCGATCATATTCTTCCGTTCTTCTCTTTTCATCATTGTTATTTCTCCTCCCATTCTGTTTTAATACAGTTTATTTAAGTTGATACTATTATATAACAGAATCTTTAGAATGTTCCACCTTTTTTGTGTTTTTTTTGATGAGAACTTTTCGACAAAACAAGCCCTTTTGAAGGGGCTTGTTTTTGGATTACAGTCGTAAAAACTCTGGCTGAGTCGTACCAGCACTATCAATGTAGTAAATTGTATTGGGATTGATTTTTATAAGTATATAGTTAGGATCTTCGGGACCGAGTAACCAGCGTTTTAAGTTGTTGCTCCAAAATTTATTTTTTAATGTTTGATCTTCTTCAATTGAAGCGATGCCTTCTACTTCAATATAATCTTCATCCCATTTCTTTCCTTCTCTTCCAAGTAGTACGTGCACGTTTGAATTTTGTTCAATATCTGCTACCTTTTTTGAATTACGATCTGTTGGTGCGTATAATACAAAATCTTCATGAAAAAACATCATAAAACAGCTATGTGGCTTATTCTCACGAACGGTAGCTAATACACCTGTTCTTTGTCCTTGAATAATAGTTGCAATTTTTTCTTTTAAATGCATTTTTGATGCTCCTTTCAGTTATCCGTAATTTCACCTTGTAAAAACTTGCCCTTAAAATTTTTTACGATCTTTTATACTTTTTTCTTCAATCCCACTTTTTAAACGTATTTGTGATGAAATGGGACAAGTTAGGAGAAGAATAATAATAGTAGTGGAGAGAAATACATACGATGGAAGGATGGAAAATATGTTTAATAAAATTTTCTTAATACTTGCACTGGTTGGAGTGCCGCTTTCGATTCTTGGAAATACGCTACATTGGCCACAAACAATCATGTTTGCTGTATATTGCATTACAATTATTGCTCTCGCTGCTTTTATGGGAAGAGCGACAGAAAGTTTAGCTATTGTTTCTGGGCCAAGAATTGGTGGGTTATTAAATGCAACCTTCGGGAATGCGGTTGAACTTATTATTTCAATTTTTGCATTGCAAGCAGGGTTAACTGAAGTTGTACTTGCTTCATTAACTGGTTCTGTTCTTGGAAACTTATTATTAGTTGGGGGTCTTTCCTTTTTTGTAGGAGGGCTTAAGTATAAAAGACAAAGTTTCAATGTGTACGATGCAAGACATAACTCTGCTCTTCTAATATTTGCAGTTGTTGTAGCATTTGTTATTCCAGAAGTTTTTTCAATGAAGATGGGTATAGAGAAGACATATCAATTAAGCATTGGGGTTTCAATCATCATGATTGTCATGTATTTAGCAGCACTATTTTTCAAACTGGTTACACATCGCGGTGTATATCAGCATAAAAGTGATGAAGTAGAACATGAGGAGGAACCTGAATGGTCAAAGAGAAAAGCGCTACTTATTTTAGCGATTGCAACAGCGGCTGTTGCTTACGTATCTGAGGCGCTTGTTCATACATTTGAAACGGTAGCGAAATCATTTGGATGGTCGGAACTATTTATCGGGGTTATCATTGTTGCGATCGTTGGTAATGCCGCGGAGCATGCCTCTGCAATTATTATGGCTTATAAAAATAAAGTGAATATTGCAGTTGAAATTGCAGTCGGTTCAACATTGCAGGTTGCTATGTTTGTTGCCCCTGTTCTCATCATACTTTCGATGTTTTTTACAGTGAAGATGCCCCTTGTATTTACAATGCCGGAACTTGTGTCGATGATTACGGCGGTATTTTTAACAATTGCAATTTCAAATGACGGAGATACGAACTGGTTTGAGGGAGGAACATTATTAGCTGCCTATTTCATTATGGGAATTGGCTTTTACTTGTTATAAAAAATGGGATAACAATGTCATGGAGGGAAAACAATAGGGATAGTTAATTGCTATTTAAATGGTTTATACACTTTTAAATTAGGAAGGGGTAAAGCAGATGAAACGAGTGTGCAGCATATGTTTTTCAACTATGGTCTCGTTTATTTTATTATTTCCTTATAGTAGTTTTGCAAAGACAACAATCAACGTAAAGATGCCGTCATCTGTTTTGAACATTTCAAAAGACAATACGTATCCGAATGCAACGCAAGATTTACCGCGTTTGCAGCCAAGTGAATTTGCGAAAGAACTACTGAAAACGTCAACGACTCGAATAGAAAACCCAGATTTAATTCGGATGTTTAACGAAACTTCGATTTCAAATGCGCCTCTTGCAGTCGGATATAGGGCGAAAATTTATTTAGGTCAATGGCCGTTGAATTATGAATCAACAGATACAACAATAAATTGGGAATATAAGCAAGTAAATCGTAATGTGTATGATAACCGCGGTGTGGAGAGGTTGTATCCGCTTCGGTACAAACAAGAATCACAAAAAACGATAGAAGGTGGTTTAACAGCTTATATTAAAGATGCAGATGATGTGAAAAAGATGATTCTTTTAAAGGCGATGGAGAAAGTACAGCTACCCCTGTCTTTTAAAACAACAATTGGTTATGGTACCGGGAATGAACGTATATATAATATCAGCCCGAAACAACTTGGGTATTTATATGCATATACACCAGCGGTAAATGAAAAAGGAAAAGTTACATTTGGAGAAGTATATCTTGTTTTAAAAGGGAATCAAAAGAGGCTTGTAATTAAAAATATTACTTCCCAAGGAATTGGAGCATCTATTCCTGTACAAGATTATGTATCCTTTAAATTTATTTCATCACCTTATCCGCGATAACATAAAAAACGTCAGCTAAATATGCTGACGTTTTTTGTTACAGTGTGATATTCGATTCTTTTGTTAAGAAGTCCTCAGTTGGATAATAGCTGTTTTTCACAAGAATATTTGGTCCAAGGCATTTTACAGCAGGACAGTGACAGCTTAATGATTTCGCTGTTTTCGAGTTGCACCATTTGTCATATGCTTCTTGCAATGTATTTGTTTGAATGTTGCCAAGCAGTGGAATATCACCAAAGTCTGTTACGATAATGTTACCATCAAAAATATTTACATTTAGGCGAGAACGTCCATCTGGATCATTACGTACAGTTACGTTTTTACTTTCGTGTAGTTTTTTTAATGTAACTAAATCACGTTCATCATTACTGCATGCGTAAAATGGTAACGTACCAAATAACATCCACACATTTTCATCACGAATCTCTAATAAGTGCTCAATTGCACTGCGAATTTCATCTTTTGTTAAAATTTCAAGGTTGCTAGCAAAATCACTTGGGTACATCGGATGTACCTCATGACGCTTACAACCCATTTCTTCTACAATTTGGCGGTGAATGTGTTCAATATGTGGTAATGTACGTTTGTTTAGCATGGTTTCTGCTGATACGAGAACACCAGCTTCTGATAAAGCTTTACTATTTGTAATCATCCGTTCAAATAGTTTTGCGCGCTGTTCATAAGTAGGTTTGCGCTCCATCATTGCAAAGCCACCCTCAACGAAATCATCAATTGTTCCCCAGTTATGTGAAATATGTAGCACGTCTAGATACGGAACAATTTGTTCATAGCGGGCTAAATCTATAGTTAGGTTTGAATTAATTTGAGTGCGAACGCCTCGTTCATGGGCATATTTTAAGAGTGGTGTTACATAGTTGTCGACGGATTTTTTTGAGAGCATTGGTTCTCCGCCAGTAATACTTAAAGAACGTAAATGAGGAATCTCATCTAATCGTTTTAATAAAAGTTCCATCGGAAGCGGATTTGGATCTTTCGGCTGTAATGTATAACCAACAGCACAATGCTCGCAGCGCATATTGCATAACGTTGTCGTTGTAAACTCAACGTTTGTTAATAGTAATTTGCCGTACTCTTCAAGGTCCATATACGCTTCCCATGGATCGTAAGAAGGAGTAATCGGCTTCATTGTTTGTGATATACTCATATGAAATACTCCTTTGACTATTGAAATAACAATTTGTCCATTCTCTATAATAGAAGAATATAGGCTATTTATAAAGTGAAACTTTTTGTAACAAAGATTTCTCTATCTATAAAATGTGGTAGGGAGTAGTAATTGCTTCAAGATAAAAGGTATGATAAATTTGCTAAAAATTCATGTTCGTGATGCTCATTTTTGCGGTATAATAAAAGTAACTCGAATAAAAAGGAGAGTGCCTTCGTGGGAAAAGCAATTCAAGATAAAGATTCACAACTAGTATATTTAAAAGAACGTTTAAATATGTTCATCGAAGTGATTGATACAATTGAACCGGAAGAAGTGGAATTAGAAGATGTAGATCGTCTTCTTTCAATGCTAGATGAGTTAGAATTAAAATGTGAGCAATTTAAAAAAGATCAATAATATATTTTTAAAGCGGCTGCCAATCCTGTCTTGGTAGCCGCTTTTTATATGGCCAAACTATCCTAAAAGAGCGCTACAAACAATCTTTTGGGATAATCTTCAAGAAAGCCTGTTTCAGTTTGCTACTTTACAGTATGAATAGACAGAAAATATAGTTTATAATATGAAAGTAGGGAGGAGGAATTATATGGAATCTCATTTGGTGAAGCCTGTATTACAAGGAAAAAAAGCAAGAGAAACAAAAACGTACAATATTTATAATTTTTTCATAATCGGACTTATTTTTGGAATTATTCCAATTATGATTTTAGGAACTTGCAATGCGATTTGGTTAAAAGAGCCCAAAAAGAAAATATACATACTTCTTATGATAGGAATAATGGCTTTATTAGCAATGTTCATCTGTGCCGCTCTAATTGGTAATATATATGTGCTAAAGATTGCTTCTCGAATAGCTGCTGCAGTTGTAACAGGTGTGTATATATATGCGCTGCGGGAACGGTTTCGAATTCATAATTTAGTAAATGAAAGTACGGAGTCATTACGGTGGATAGGTTTAATCATTGGAATAGTTGGGATCATGGCCCAAACGGCATTGTTGGTAGGAGGGGAGATGCTGTATGTCAACTTCACAGAGTGAAACGATGTTGTTACAAGAGGCACTGCATTATTACGGGATTGGTCATATTGAAACAGCACAGCAGAAATTAGAAACACTGCTTTCTTATAATCCACAGCATGCTGAAGCATTGTACAGTTTAGGATGCTGCTATGCAGATTCAGAACAATATGATGAAGCAAAAGAGCTTTGCATATCAGCGTTGCAGCATGGTTTTGAGCCAGAAGAAGTGTATTATACACTTGGACATATATATACATATACGAATGAACTTGAAAAAGCGGAGCAAAGCTTTTTGAGCGTTCTGTATTCAGATCCTTCCCATGCGCAAGCAATGGCGAAATATGCATTTATTTTATTAAAAACAGGTTATATTGAAAAAGCTAAGCAACTCATGCAAAAGGCAGTAGAAATTAACCCCAATCATCCTACCGTTCTTCATTATCAATTTGTTTTATTACTTGCAACAGGAACGAAACAAGAAATAGAGGAATCCTTAAAAGATAATTATTATGGATCAACTAACGAAGTTCACTTTTTAGTACAGTTAGGAATCCATGCAGCAACAAGGAAGAGGTATAGGGAAGCATACAAATATTACCGACAAGCGTTTTTGTTGGCACCTAATAATAAAGAATTACTTGAAATCTTAGAAGAAGCAGAAGAACTGATTCATCCGATTTTCTTTCCGAATGTTCTTGTGAATAAAGTGGGTGGTCCGCTTATCTTTTGGGCAATATCTTTTGGAACATTAGGTTTATTCTCTGCATTAGACTGGGGAAATATGGCTAGTTTTGCTATTTTATTTTATCTCATCATTTGTATATGGAGCTGGCTATCTACACCGATGTACAAATTATATAAAAAAATAAAAAAATCATGAAGGGAGAGAATACGGTGAATAAAATAGATGTATTAAAGCAAGTGCTAGCACAAGATGAAGAAAATGGATCAATTTGGTATTTAATTGGAGTCGAGTACAAAGAACAGGGAGATATAGCAAATGCGCTGCACGCTTTATCGAAAGCTCTTCAGTATGGTGATCAAGAATGGAAGAATAAAGTTGCGTCTGAACTGGAAGCTTTATCACAAGTGCTTACAAGTCCGAAAGAAACAATATATGTAACAGAAGAGGAAAGCCAGTGTGAAAACAATGAGGATCACGTAATAGAGCAAGATCCAGAAAAGGAAAAACAGCTACATGCAGTCTATGCAAATGAAAATATGGAAGAAAATGTGGTTTCGATGAACGTGCTTCAAGGCGGAAGAAGCAAGCAAAAACGGGAACAAGAGCAGATTACATTTGAGGATGTCGGCGGTTTGCATGATGTGAAAAAAGCGATTCAAATGAAAATTATCAAACCGTTTACTTCACCAGGATTATTTGAGCGTTTTAAGAAAAAAGTTGGCGGCGGCATTTTATTATACGGTCCTCCTGGCTGCGGAAAAACATATATTGCCAAGGCAACTGCAGGGGAGTGCAGAGCACATTTTGCAACGATGAGCATTACCGATATTCTTGATCCGTATGTTGGAGTGAGTGAACAAAATGTACGGGAAATTTTTCGATATGCTCGTTCCAAAAAGCCATGTATTTTATTTTTAGATGAAATGGATGCGCTTGGATTTAATCGGAGCAAAGCGTCGGGAAATCCGACACTAAGAACAGTTATAGATCAATTGTTAACAGAGATTGAAGGTATTGATACGAATACAGACAAACTATTGTTAATTGGTGCGACTAATATGCCTTGGGACATTGATCCTGCATTTAAAAGACCGGGGCGCTTTGATAAAATGATTTTCGTTTCCCCACCTGATTTAGAAGCACGGAGAAGTATTTTTCAAATTAAGTTGGCAGGAAAACCGATTTCAACAATAGATTACGATATGTTAGCTAAAGAAACAGAACTGTATTCGGGTGCTGACATTGAAAATGTAGTAGAGCTGGCCGTAGAAAATGTTTTAGGAGAAATTATGACAACAGGTGTGGAGCGAGCGGTTACAATGAAGGACATAACCGATGCTATAGCAGCAACGAAGCCGTCTACGTTGGAGTGGTTTCGTACGATTAAAAATTATATTAAATATGCAAATGAGAGCGGCGCATACGATGATGTACAAGCATATTTAAAAAGATATAAAAAAATATAATCCCGTTCAGACGCTATTGAAATAGAAGGAATAAGAAAAAAAGAGTATAATCAATTGATGAAAGATTTTAAAGCGTTTTGGTAGCGTTCACAATTGAGGGGGAAGTAACAATGGAAAAGCTTCAAGAAAGTATGTATCAACTGATTGTTGAAACATCGACGAATTTACCGAAAGATGTTCGTCGTGCTATTCAACAAGCAAAGGAACGAGAAAATGCAGGGACTCGTTCTGCAATGGCACTTGGCACGATTACAAATAACATTAAAATGGCAGATGAAAACATCTCGCCAATTTGCCAAGATACAGGAATGCCAACTTTCAAAATCTATACACCAGTTGGCGTAAATCAATTACAAATGAAAGAAGCAATTTACAGTGCGCTTGAGCGGGCGACAAAGGACGGAAAACTTCGTCCAAACTCTGTTGATTCTCTTTTCGGGGACAATAGTGGTAACAACTTAGGACCAGGTACGCCTGTCATTAAGTTTGAGCAGTGGGAGAAAGATTATATTGATGCTCGTTTAATTTTAAAAGGAGGTGGCTGTGAGAATAAAAATATTCAGTACAGCTTACCTTGTGAATTGGAAGGACTTGGACGAGCTGGCCGTGATTTAGAAGGGATTCGTAAATGTCTTCTTCATGCGGTATATCAAGCACAAGGACAAGGGTGTAGTGCAGGAGTAATCGGCGTTGGTATCGGGGGAGACCGTACGTCAGGTTATGAATTGGCAAAAAATCAACTATTTCGTACATTAGATGATGTGAATCCAATTCCAGAATTACAAAAGCTTGAAGAATACGTATTAGAGAATGCGAACAAGCTTGGTATTGGTACGATGGGATTTGGCGGTGAAACAACTTTACTTGGTTGTAAAGTTGGTGTATACAATCGTCTGCCGGCGAGTTTCTATGTATCTGTTGCATATAATTGCTGGGCATATCGTCGTCTTGGTATAACAATTCATCCTGAAACGGGTGAGATTATTGATTGGTTATATCAAGAAGGTGAAAATACGCTTCAGCAAGAAGAGGAACAAGACAAAAGTGAACAACGCGAAATTGTACTGCAGGCGCCAATTACAGAAGAGCAAATTCGTGAACTTCGCGTTGGTGATGTTGTAACAATTAATGGCATGATGTACACAGGTCGTGATGCAATCCACAAGCATTTAATGGATAACGATTGTCCAGTAGACTTAAATGGACAAATCATTTATCATTGCGGACCAGTTGTAGTGAAGGATGAAAATGAAAATTGGGAAATTAAAGCGGCAGGCCCAACGACAAGTATTCGTGAAGAACCATATCAAGGGGACATTATGAAGAAATTTGGTATTCGGGCTGTCATCGGTAAAGGCGGTATGGGAGCGAAAACATTAGCAGCACTAGCTGAACATGGCGGCGTATATTTAAATGCAATCGGTGGTGCTGCGCAGTATTATGCAGAATGTATTAAAGAAGTGAAAGATGTTGACTTCTTACAATTTGGTATTCCAGAAGCGATGTGGCATTTACGTATTGATGGTTTTAAAGCTGTTGTAACAATGGATTCTCATGGAAACAGTCTACATGCAGATGTAGATAAAACATCACTTGAAAAATTAGCAAGCTTTAAAGAACCGGTATTTAAATAATAGGAAAAATGCATCTCAAATAATTTGAGATGCATTTTTTGTTGGTATATATGGAAAAACATGTTCAGCATGAAACAAGTATTGAGCACAGAAACTATAGGTACGATTATATATGGAAAGGAGACTATTTATGAAATATAAATGGTTATATATATGTCTCATTTTTTCACTTATGATGGCACTTGTTCCGGTTTCAGCATTTGCTTATACAAATACACCACATAACTGGGGAATTCCGCGACCTAAAAATGAAACGGCGCCAGATGCAGGGAAATTATATACAGAATTACTACAAAAAAATGGTGGTTTTTACTTAGGCGATACGAAGAAGAAAGATATTTATTTAACATTTGATAATGGATATGAAAATGGGTATACAGGGAAAATCTTAGATGTACTGAAAGAGAAGAAAGTACCAGCGACCTTTTTTGTGACAGGGCATTATATAAAAACGCAAAAAGATTTATTATTAAGGATGAAAAATGAAGGGCATATTATTGGAAATCATTCTTGGAGTCATCCAGATTTTACAGCGGTAAATGATGCAAAACTTCGTGAAGAATTGACGAGTGTAACGGAAGAAATTAAAAAAGTAACTGGACAAAAAGAAGTAAAATATGTACGTCCTCCGCGAGGGGTGTTTAGTGAAAGAACGTTAGCACTTGCGAAAGAAATGGGATATTATAACGTATTTTGGTCCCTTGCATTTCTTGATTGGAAAGTAGATCAGCAAAGAGGATGGCAATACGCTCATAATAATGTCATGACGATGATTCATCCAGGATCTATTTTATTACTTCATGCGATATCAAAAGATAATGCAGAGGCGCTTGCAAAAATCATTGATGATTTGCGCGAGAAAGGGTATCATTTTAAAAGCCTAGATGATTTAGTAAAAAGCAATCAGCCGTAAGCATGTATGCTTACGGTTTTCTCATGCTATAATGATGTGTAAAAAGGATGGGGAAACGTATGTGGAGCGAACATGTTACGTTAAAGTATCCGTATCATTTTCAAGAAGTATTAAGGCGTTTATCTTTTGATCCGCTAAATGTTGTTCAGTTAGAAGAAAAGATTGTTTATGTTCCACTTTCCATAGATGAAGAACAGATTGTTGTTCGGGTACAAGGGATTGGTACGCTTCAAAATCCACAATTTTGGGTTTCAAGCCAGACTGGTGAACAAGAGAAAGTTATGAAACGCGTCTATTCGATTTTTCAATGGAATGAATCTTTTCAAGATATACAAACTCATTTTAGAAACACATCATTACGTCCACTTTTTGAAACATATGCCTATACACCACTTATTTTAGAGTTCGATTATTTTGCGTGTCTTCTTCGTTGTATTATTCATCAACAAGTACATTTGAAATTTGCTACTGCACTTACAGAACAATTTGTAAAACAGTATGGAACAGAGAAAAATAGCGTTTTCTTTTTTCCAACACCAGAAAGAGTGGTAAATATTTCAATAGAAGAGCTCAGAAATCAGAAGTTTAGTCAAAGAAAGGCCGAATATATGATAGGACTAGCAAAACGTATCGTGGAAGGAAAGCTGGATTTAGTGGAACTAGAAAAACAAACAGATGAAGAAGTTTCAGCACAATTGTTACCAGTGCGAGGTATTGGTGCATGGACAGTACAAAACTTTTTATTATTTGGACTTGGTCGGAAAAATATGTTTCCGAAAGCAGATATTGGGATTCAGCGTGCACTTCAAGGGTTATTTCAACTAGAGAATAAACCGGATGATGCGCTGTTAGAAAAAGTAAAACAAGAATGTGATCCATACTGCAGTTATGCAGCGTTATATTTATGGAAAAGTATAGAGTAGAGGTGTAACAATAATGCAAAAGCAACATGAGAGTAAGTTGGAAGTTGGTCAAACGTTTCCTGTGACAATTAAGCGTCTTGGGATTAACGGAGAAGGCGTTGGTTATTTTAAGAGACAAGTTGTTTTCATTCCAGGGGCATTACCAGGAGAGGAAGTTGTTGCGGAAGCAACGAAAATTAAGCGTGGCTTCGCTGAAGCAAAAGTGAAAAAAATTCGTAAAGCATCGCAGCATCGCGTAAAGCCACCATGCCCGGTATATGATGAATGCGGCGGCTGTCAACTGCAGCATTTAGATTATCAAGAACAGTTAAATCAAAAACGTGATATTGTTGTACAAGCGTTTGAAAAGTATATGAACGGAAGCATGGAAGTTGATATTCGTCCAACACTTGGTATGGGAAATCCATGGCATTATCGTAATAAAAGCCAATTACAAGTAGGGCGTAAAGACGAAAAAGTTATTACAGGATTATATAAACAAAATTCACATCAATTAATTGATATTTCCCATTGTATGATTCAACATAAGGCAACAAATGAAGCGACAAAGGTTGTAAAACGTATATTAGAAAAACTAAATGTTTCTATTTACAATGAGAAAAAACAAAAAGGTTTAGTACGTACAATTGTGACACGTACTGCGGTCCAAACAGGAGAAGTACAGGTTACACTCATTACAACAAAAGAAGAGTTACCAAATAAAGAGCAATTTATCGCAGAAGTACAAAAACAGATGCCAACTGTTAAATCGATTATGCAAAACGTGAACTGGCGTAAAACATCAGTTATCTTTGGTGATAAAACATTCCGCTTAGCTGGGAAAGAAGTTATTCAAGAGACACTTGGTGATTTATCATTTGAATTATCAGCACGTGCATTCTTCCAGCTGAACCCAGAACAGACGGTTGTTCTTTACAATGAAGCAAAAAAAGCAGCTGCGTTAACAGGTACAGAAAAAATCGTTGATGCCTATTGCGGTGTTGGTACTATTGGACTATGGCTTGCAAATGATGCCGATGAAGTTCGCGGTATGGATGTCATTCCAGAAGCGATTGCAGATGCAAGAAAAAATGCGAAGCGCCACGGATTTACAAATACGAAGTACGAAGCTGGTAAAGCAGAAGAATGGCTGCCAAAATGGGTGAAAGAAGGCTGGCGTCCAGATGTAATCGTTGTTGATCCGCCTCGTACAGGTTGTGACGATAAGTTACTCGAAACAATTTTAAAAGTACAACCAAAGCAAGTTGTTTATGTTTCTTGCAACCCTTCATCATTAGCGCGTGATGTGAAAGCATTAATGAAGAGTTATGAAGTGGAGTATGTACAACCGGTTGATATGTTCCCGCATACAGCGCATGTGGAGAATGTAGTGAAGCTTGTTAGAAAAGTAAAGTAAAGATGTGACAGTGATAGGCCTTATCGAAAAATCGATAAGGCCTAATTTTTATGATGAATTACCCTAAACCGCGTCATAAGTAAACCGATAGTGATTTGATTTTAAAAATGAATTGTTTATTTTAGGTCTATCAAAATAATTTTAAATAAAAATTGGAATTAAGAAATTAGCACTAATCTTTGTATGATGGAGTGCTTGTTTATTGCTATATCAATTCCGATCACTTTTAATTCGCATGTAATTAAATAGTGGAATAATTATACAAATATTGGGTGAAACGAAGTATACTCAATAAAGATGAATATAATTAATTTAATTAGGAGTGATTTTTATATTTAGGCAAAATGCAAAAAGGATACTTATATTATTATTAACAAACCCAATATTAATAATCGGATACTGGATTTTTTGCTATGAGTTAGCTTTGTACTGTAAGTATGGAAGAATGAATTATAATATTTATATTTTATTATTATGTGTAGTGTTTTTTGTAGCTATAACTACATTTACTACAATGAGAGTGATAAAAGATAGAGAATATGAATCTAAAAAATTAATTAATTCAACTGCATGGAAATACATTTCTATTATCATTATTGTTGTAATCACATCATTTTATGGTGTGAAGATTTATAAAAGTGCAATAAATTATGATGGCAAACTGGCATGGTTTATAGAAAAGTTAAAACATGAAAGGTCAGTTAAATTTAAACATAATAACATATATGAATATGGAGTAGAAGGTATTTTTGAAGATATAAATAAAAAATATACTTTGCCAAAGAAATTATATATGGCAACTGATTTTGATCTTACATTTCGTTCAGATGGAACAATCACAGCGTTTGATACATTTGTTTATGGGAAAAATGCTGATGGGAAAGAGGAAACTTATTTAATATCTTATAATAAGAAGAAATCAGAAGATATTACTGTAATACGAGATGGGTATGCAAATCCCGATTATGATGAGGATAAACTAGTAGAACCTCTAATTAAAACGGTTAAGGCTATTCCAGTTAAGCGAACGGTTAGTAAGTGGAATGAAAGTAAGTATGGGTTGATCTATTATGGGAAAAGGAATTGGGGATACAATACAGAGGGAATTATTAATATTACTGAGGATGGTAAGGAGCAAAATCTTAAAGAAGCAGCTTCTGAAATCATTGGATATACTGTATCTATATTTGTTCCTGGAAAAGAGAAAGAGCTAGTACCTGCTAGATATAATTTAATATGTGACGCAAGTTGGAGTAAATCAAAGACTCCTCCAAATAAAGATAAGTTTAAAGAGAAGAGACAAGATTCAACGAATGAAAAGGAGCAGTTTTTCCTATCAAAAGAAGTTGGTTATAAACTAAATATGACAGAAAAAGCATTAGGGAGTGCTTTTTATTCACTAAGCAAGACTAGTGATGGAGGTAAAACATGGGAGGTTATCAATACGGACCCATTTAATAGAGGGATTGGTAGTGTATCAGGAGTAACCTTTCTAAATGATAAACTTGGGTTTTTAGGAGCAATTAGACCTTCTGGTAATGAGGGAGAGTTATATCGTACAGATGATGGGGGCTTATCTTTCAAACAGGTAAATTATCCCCCGCATGAAGTGAAATTGGATCATACACAGTCTACCATAAGTCCTTTTGATTCTCCTGGTATGCCTTATGAGAAAGATGGAGTCTTTAATATGTTAGTTGGACAAGGGGCAGATGGAGACTACAATGGCGATAGTAGTGCACTTTATCAGTCAAAAGATCAAGGAGAGACGTGGGAATTTATAGAGGAGGTTAAAAAAAGTTAGAGTTAGTACTAAAGTTAAATAAATAATAAAAACAAAGAAGCAGAAAATCACTTGGGATTTCCTGCTTCTTTGTTTTTATAAAGAAAATACTTGATATGCTAGTACACGATAACCGGTTCATAAGTGCTGAGATTATCATACACAGTTTTCGCAACACTAGGATGAAGGTTAACACATCCGCCTGAACCTCCAGTTAAATAGGCATTATTGGCCCAGTTTGTCCGCCAGCCGGCATCATGGAACCCTTGTCCGCTATTTGTGAACGGAGCCCAGTAATCTACCTTAACGGAATAATCAGGTTTACCTACTGCGCTGCCTTTGAGTGTGTACGGTGATCGTTTATAGAGGATATACCACACACCTGGTGATGTATCTTCACTCGTGCTATGTTTACCTGTTACTACATTCGTTGAAACTGCCAATTTTCCATCTTTGTAAATCCAAATTTGTTGTTCCGCAATCGACACTTCCGCATACGTGTCTCCAATGCCATTATTCGCTGTTGTTTCATAACCGATGCCTTCGTTATTCCAACCATTTCCGTAAATGTTAGAAGCAGAAAGCGATTTTTCCCCTTTTTCGAAGGCTTCTTGGATTCGTTTTGTTTCTTTTTCAACATTTATTGCCCAGCCATAGCCTTGTCCTTTTACTGATATAACTGAACCAGAATGGGTTTTAAATGTGAAGTCTTTATTTAATGTCGATTGAGAATTGTTAATTTCAGTAATCTTGTTCTTAATGTCGCTCGAGTCGATTGTAGCCTTCATATCTTTTGACATAGAGGCGTTTTTAATTAGATCTTTAGCTTTTAAAGAGTAAACTTCATTCTGTACCTTATAATCAATGGTTTGTTGGAGAAGATTCTGTAGTGCTTTCTCTTCTTTTTTTATAATCGGATTGTTTTCTTTAATAGGCTGTATGTATACAGGCTTCAGATGGATTTCACTTTTATACTTCTGCTTGTCGTAATCCTTTAATAGATTAGCAACATCATACTGTTTTCCATCAATGCTTTTTGAGATAACAACTTTTCCCTGTTCGAGCTTCGCCATAGCATCTTGAGGCGCTTTTAAACCTTTATTCATAGAGATGAGCTTTTCTTCTACAAGTTTTTTCATTGTTTCACTTCGGTACTGATCCGCCTTTTCTGGTAGCAATGAATAATTTTTTTCCTTTGAGGAAGGGAAAAACGTCCACTGGCTTTTTAATAGTTTTTTAACTTGAGGCAAATCTTTTTCCGTAAGTTCAGTTTGTGTATCTTCTTCATCTAAAATTTGTTGTTGGCCGACATAGACTTTATTTTCTAATCCAGATGTTTTTAATTTCTGCATTGCCTGATCAGCAGTCAGACCGCCGACCTTTGTATCATTAATCGTAACCTGTGAATTGAAACGAGTTGCCTGATAATAACTCATTCCCCCAATTAGAAGTGCAATTATAACGCCGCCACCCGCTGTGATAAGCTTCCAATTTTTAAAACGTTTGCTTGAGTGTGCTCGTTTTCTATCAACTTCTTCAACTGATTCATTTATTGTGTTGTTATTCATAAATATTTCCTCCACATACCTAATCTAGCCCCAGTATCAACGACAACGGACTTTAAACTAATGTTTTTGTATCTAAAACCATTGATTAGTTTACCTTATTATTCTTAAATTTTCACTATTTTTTTACCAAATTTTACAGTGTTGAGTCAGTTAAATTTGGATTTGTGTCAATAGAATGAACGTGTTAATAACCAGTAGATAGAGAAGTTTCTAAAGGAGTGCGAAGAGTGGAAGAAAAATATACAGCCTGAAGAAGAGTTGCAGAATTTCCTGCAGGAACATGGATGGCGTACGTGAACTGGATTGTAAATGATTGGTTTAACATGTATAGTCTATTGGCAGAAGTAGACACTAAATGGGCTCTCTTGTGTTACTATGGGAAGAAGATTACGAAAAATATCATAGAATGCTTACAATTTTTGTTTTATGTAACGGAAAAAGAAAGGTGGTGAGTCTGTTAATAAAAACATGAATAGGCAAATGTCTATGTTTTTAATAGCAGAAAACAATGAACAACTATAAATTAACAATTCAATATGACGGCGGCCGCTATAAAGGCTGGCAACGTCTTGGAAATAATGATAATACGATTCAAGGGAAAATCGAAAGTGTATTATCAGAAATGGTCGGACATGAAATAGAAATCATCGGATGTAGCAGGACAGATGCCGGTGTACACGCTTTGAATCAAATAGCGAATTTCAAGGTCGATGAAAAATTAGCAGAACCGAAAATTAAAAAGTATTTAAATCAATACTTATCAAATGATATTAGTATTAAGGATGTGGAGTTAGTCTCTGAACGTTTCCATGCTCGTTACAATTCGAAAGCAAAGACGTATGTATATAAGATTTGGAATGAAGAACATACGAATCCCTTTATGCGTAAATACAGCATGCACGTTCAGAAAAAGTTAAATATTGAAAGTATGAAAAAGGCAGCTCAATACTTAATTGGTTCACATGATTTTACAGCTTTTTCAAACGCTAAATCTAAGAAAAAGTCTATGGTACGAGAATTATATATGCTTGATATTGTGGAAAGTGAAGGTTTTATTCAAATTAGAGTGAGCGGAAATGGATTTCTTCATAATATGGTAAGAAAGATTGTTGGGGCGTTAATCGAAGTGGGATTAGGGCAGTTAGACTCTGAAGTAATACCACAAATTTTAAAAGAAAAACAACGAAACCAAATTAATTGTCTCGCGGATGCAAGTGGATTGTATTTGGAGAAGGTAGATTTTTAGGCAACTGGATGTGTAAATTCACTAGTTCCTATACACTTGAGATATGTGGGGATTATTGTGTAGTTGATATAACTATAAATCAAAAGGGGAAGAGTTGATAATTCTTCCTCTTTTGATTGTACTAATAGAAACGAAAAAGAAATCAAGATAATGTATAGATTTTTCAACGGTTTAAATTAAATTTTTTAAGTCGATATTGCAAGTTTTGTCTACTCAGCCCTAAAAATTTTGCGGTTTGTGAGATATTACCTTTATTTTCTTTAAGAATTTGATTGATGTATTCTTTTTCCATTTCTTTTATTGTGTGCTTTAAAGGTTTCGGGATATCATCTGTATTCCGAATAGTTAACGGTAGTTGGAAGTCATATTCTCTTTTAGTTAGTTCATAAAAGCGTGTAGGTATATGGAACGTTGTAATGATTTCTTCATCTTCTATTAAGTTCATAGAGCCTTCAATCATATGTTCTAACTCCCTTACATTACCAGGCCATTCGTAGTTATAAAAACATTCTTTTACACTAGAATCGATCCCTTTTACTTTTAAGTCAAATTGGATATTATACTTTTCAATAAAGTGATGAACAAGAATGGAGATATCTTCTTTTCGCTCTCTTAAAGGTGGTAAAAATAAAGTCACAACGCCTAACCGATAATATAGGTCTTTCCTTAATCGATTATGTGTTATGGCTTCAATAGGGTCTTCATTAATGGTTGCTATGATTCGGACATCCACTTCTTTTTCTTGTGCGCCTCCAACTCTTCGTATTGTTTTATCTTGGATAGCACGCAATAATTTTGCTTGAAGAGCTGGATTTAATGAGTTGATTTCGTCTAATAACAAAGTCCCACCATTCGCTTCTTCAAATAAACCAGGTTTATCTATTGCACCTGTAAAAGCCCCTTTGTTCGTTCCAAATAATAGGCTTTCCATTAGGGTTTCTGGTATAGCAGCGCAGTTTTGTGAAATAAAAGGCCTTGCGGAACGGTGACTTTCATTATGAATGCTTTGTGCAAACAATTCTTTACCAGTTCCCGTTTCTCCCACGATAAGTATGGAGGACGATGTACGTGTTACTTTTTTTGCTTCTGTAATAATAGATTGGGTCGCCCTAGAATTACCTATTATATGATTAAAGGTAAATTTAGTATTTTGTTTTCGAGGAAGACTTGTTTTAATCGTTTGCTTTAATTGAGTAATGTCTTTTGAAATTTCAATCGCACCTTTGATTTTTCCATTTTCTATTATAGGGAAGGTATCATTAATTGTTGTAATCTCTTTTCCTTTATTATTAAAATAAGTTTGTTTTATGTTTCTTTTTGTTTTTCCTAGTTTTAGTGCCTCTATGAGTGTACTACTTCGGTTTTCCTCAAATACAAATACCTCTAAAGGATTTTTATGTAATATATCTTTAGGATCCATGGATTCAATTTCCATCATTTTACGATTGTAGATTATTGTTTTACTTTCTTCATTAATAATATGAATTCCAATATCAAGTTCATTTAGCAAAGTTTCATATAGCATATTCATTTCAATTAATTTTTTGAAATTGATTTCTTCTGTATGCATGTATCATCTTCTCCTTGTTATACCCTATGAAGACTGACTTTTTTTAATTTTATTAAAATTCTCTTAAAACCGCAAAACTTTTTGCGCTTTTTTGATTAAAAATGATAGAAAAAATTTTGCGCTTATTAAGTTTTTTTGCAAGCATTTCTAATTTTACAGGGGGAATTGAAGTTGGTATGCATTTTGCATTCATAGTAAGTGAAAGCTCTAAATTTAAAGACTAGAGGTGAGTTGAAAACTTTATAGGGTGTATAACTTTTCTTAATAAAAAAGAGGAGGTTACAAAATGAAGGCAGTTATAGAAGACGTGTACAGTCCTTGCTATGGAAAAGTAGAAAAATTATTTATTACTGAAAGCTCTTATGTATATGAGTGGGAGAAATTAGCATTAATTGAAACGATAGATAAACAGAAAGTAGAAATTAAAGTGGGAATTAGTGGATATATTGAATTGCTAGAAGTGGAAGAGGGACAAGTTATCACTGATAAAACACGATTAATAACAGTAAGGGATGACCTGTTAATAACAGGTAGTGATTAATATAAAATGTATGGAGTATGTACCGTTTTCTAGCGTGCTTCTAAATAATCATGTTTATTTATGCTAATGCCAATTAAGTCATAGGAAAGGTTAAGGGTGGGTTATCGTGTTATGGTTTATCCCACATTAACGGGCAGTAAGACCACCACCTCAAGATTTAGAGAGCAACAGGGAAGATAGGTGGGGACAACTGCCCATAAAAGCCCGATTCGTTCAACCAACCATCAGTGAGAATGGAGACAAAAGCCACACTGATGGAAGTTTCACCTTATTTTCTTGGATTGGGAGATTGACTTTCGAAAGATCTCCCTCCTATTGTGAATCTTTAATAAAAATACAAGCTATTATCTTTTTATAGTTTAACTTTCTTTTTTAACTTATTTTTAAAACGTTTACATTCATGAGGATTTGCAAACAAAAAGGGGGATTTATATGGCAAGTCAAAACCAGGAGTTAAAACGAGAGCTGAAAAGTCGACACATATTTATGATTGCACTTGGGGGAGTTATTGGTACCGGACTTTTCTTAGGATCAGGTTATACAATTCATGAGGCGGGACCTGGAGGAGCGATTGTAGCTTATCTTGTTGGAGGATTTGTTATGTATTTAACGATGCTCTGTCTTGGAGAGCTAGCAGTTGCCATGCCTGATGCAGGGTCTTATCAAACATATGCTACAAAGCAGATTTCACCTGCAGTAGGCTACGTAGTGGGATGGATGTCATGGTTAAACTGGTCGGCTACGATAGGGATTGAGTTGATTGCAGTTAGTATCTTAATGAAACGTTGGTTTCCAGATGTATCTTCTTGGATTTGGTGCATAGTTTTTGCTGTTCTACTTTTTGCTATTAATGCATTATCTTCAAGAAGTTTTGCAGAGATCGAGTTTTGGTTTGCGAGCATTAAAGTTATTACGATTATTGCATTTATTATTTTAGGCGGGGCAGCTATGTTTGGTTTCCTTGATATGAAAGGGAATGAGCCAGCACCAATGCTTTCTAGTTTTACTGATTACGGAGGACTGTTTCCAAATGGGCTGACAGCTATTTTAGTTACAATGATTGCAGTTAATTTTTCCTTTCAGGGAACAGAACTAGTTGGTATTGCGGCTGGAGAGAGCGAAAATCCAGAGAAAACTATTCCGAAAGCTATTAATAATACAGTTTGGCGTATCCTTGTTTTCTTTGTACTTTCCATTTTTATACTTGCTGGGCTATTCCCTTGGCAACAAGCTGGAGTGATAGAAAGTCCATTCGTAGTTGTATTTGATAAAATTGGTATCCCTTATGCGGCAGATATTATAAATTTCGTTATTATTACAGCGGTACTATCAGTGGCGAATTCTGGATTATATGCAACTTCTCGTATGTTATGGTCTATGTCTAATCAAGGGATGATTAGTCCGATTTTTGGTAAGTTATCTAAAAATGGTGTTCCAATTTATGCATTGATTGCAAGTACTATTGTTGGTTGTTTCTCTTTATTATGTGGTATATATGCAGAGGATACAGTTTATTTATGGCTTCTTTCCATTGCAGGATTCGGTGCAATATTGGTTTGGGCATCTATCGCTTTATCTAATTTCTTGTTTAGAAGAACATACTTAAAGCAAGGTGGGGATATTAAGGATCTGAAATTTAAAACCCCATTGTATCCGCTTGTCCCTCTTCTTGCTTTGGTATTAAATATAACGGTAATTGTTGGTATGGCGTTTATTCCGGAACAACGCATGGCATTGTATTGCGGGATTCCATTTATGTTTGTTTGTTTACTGTTTTACCGTGTTACAAAAAATAAGAAGAGTAAAATGGAACATATCGAAAAGGCCAACACAACAGGGGCACAAAGTTTATGATGAATATTTAGATATGATTTTTATCCTGCTATTCGCTGGCAGTAACACGCCCACCTCCAAATTCAGCGAAAGAAAAGTAGGTAGGCGGAGGATGAACTACCGGTAAAAGCTTGATTAGTGAGGGCTCATAATCAGTAAAGTCCTCACTAATTAACGTTTTACTTTACGTATGCGAGTAATTGCGTTATACGAGGTCATATATGTAGAGAATGGTAGGATAAAATCAAAAGAAAAAACGAGCTCTAATCTAATAGATAGCTCGTTTTTTTCTGAAAAATACATCTTGGCTAAGAGGATTGCTCTCTTTTTATTTTTAGTTTCACCGTCCAAAAAGCAGCAAGCATAATGGCTGCGATACAGCAGCTAATTGTACCTATTAATTTAGCGTACGGAAGGCTATTCATGTCGCTATTGAGAAAAAACATTATGCATAGGATTGCAGGGAAAAGATATAGATAATATAGGCGCTTTAGTCGTTTATCTTTCATCATGTACTCAGCCCTCTCTATTATTTAATACCCTTATTGCAGCACAAAATTACCATTTTTTGTAATATACTAATTTAAAAATTAGCCAGTTAGTTGAGTTTACGAAAGTTATTACTGTTTTTAAATACGAATGGCGTCATACACAAAAATAAGAAAAATTAAGGTTTTCATCAGAAAAAGATAAGATTCATCGTGTAATATAAAAAGTACCTGTCGTGGAATCGTACAAACTTTGATGTTTGTACGATTTTTTTTTTAGAAAAGAACTATTTCAAATACTAGTGAAACTAGAAATTTTGGAATAGCCCTTTTGTCTTCAATAAAGCCATCTAAGTTTTCGTCTTTATATCAGCTAATTTTTCTTTTGCTAAATTCAATGCAATTGCATCGTCTAAATAGCCAATTGGATTGCATTATTCATTTCAGATTTTATCATATTTAGCGAGAAGACCCTTACCTCAAGCGTGTAACGGTAGGTGGGGGTAGTTCAATGCAAATCTAATTGGAGCAATTGTACTTAGTGTAATTGGAGTATTTGCCTTATGTCAGCCAGTATTAAATAAACAAGATGATACGCATAAGAAGAAAGGGAATATGTTTATGAGGGTACTGCGTAATCCGGAGAATGCTGATTTCGATGGTTCTAAAACAATTAGCCTTTCCGAAGCACTTGTATTAGGGGCGCATTATCAATTAATAATATTGCAGGAGGATTTGATGCAGGAATAACAAATTTGAATCTTTGGTGGACTGCAATTGTTTCTGGAGTTTTTAGCTTCGCTTGTATTAGTGGTTTTTCATATGTAGGGAAGAGGTTTTTAGCGGAATACTTAGGAAAATGGGCAACGATTATTGCTGGCATTTTACTCATTCTTATCGGAATTGATCAATTGATGTGAGAGGAGATTGGAAAACAATATTCGCATATTTCCTCGGAAATACAACAAAATACTGCATATATCGATATGTTTTTCTTCATACTAACATTGATTTCTTTTAAAGAAAGGGGGATAAGTATGGGACGTGGTAAAGCATTTGATCATAAGAAAAAAGGTCATGATCATCAGCCGCCTAAAGGGGCATTTATTCATAAGGATGTAAATGAGCATACGTTAGAAGAGGAAGAATTACCAGTTAATATTGAAACGTACAAAAATAGTTTGAAAAAACATTAAAGCACCTATATAGGTGCTTTTTAGCGTATGTCCTCAATTAATTGTTTTGATTCTTCATACATGCCATATTCCCCTAGAACTTGGATACAACGCCATTTTAATTCCTCAATACTTGGTTCAAGTTCTTCCGGGAGGACATGATGAATGTCTTCAAGCCCCATTCCAAAATGAATAAGCTCTAGCACTTGATCATCAATATTTCGATCCATTAGTAATTCTAATACTTCTAAATTGAATATGTATCGATAAGCTTCATCGGGGGAAACAACTTTTAATTTTAAGCTTTCTACAATACTGAGTATAAAAAGAAGAATGGTTTTTTCTAGGACAGGCTGGTCCTCCATTTGAAAAATAAGTTTCATTTTTTTACACCTCCACCGAATAGCGTTAGGTTGTACTATATTATTCGGGAGGGGGGAAGAAATATGCATAATAAAAAAAGTTATCCTGCCAAAAGCGAACAGGATAACTTCGTATTTAAAAAATACTCCAGCCTTCTTGAGCGGAAAGAAGCTCAAGAATTTTAAAACCAGCGATACTATTTCCATTTGCATCTAAAGCCGGTCCAAAAATACCGATTCCCATTTCGCCTTTTACGCAGCCGAAAATACCACCAGCTACACCACTTTTTGCAGGAATACCAACGCGAATTGCAAATTCACCAGATTCGTTATACATGCCACATGTTACCATAAATGTTTTGCAAATCTTTGTTATATGTTTTGGAATAATTTGTTTTTTCTTATATGGATCGTAGCCATCCATTGCGAAGATTAAACCAATACGTGCTAAATCAATACAGTTTACCTGGATAGCACATTGACGTGTATATAAATCCATTAATTCTTCGATATTACCATCAATGATGCCGTTTTGTTTCATGTAGTAGCAAAGAGAACGATTTAAGTAAGCTGTTTCTAGTTCAGAGATGGCTACTCTTGAAGAGTAATTAATTGTAGGATTATCTGTAATATCACGTACAAAGCGGAGAATCCGTTCCATCTTTTCTTCGTTACTATCTCCTGTAAGCATACTTGTAATAGCTAATGCACCCGCGTTAATCATTGGATTAAGAGGTTTAGAAGGGCTAGTTGTTTCTAGCTTAATAATAGAATTAAATGGATCCCCAGTGGGTTCCATCCCAACTTTAGAGAATACATATTCTTCACCACGATCTAGAAGAGCAAGAGCAAGTGTGATTACTTTTGAAATACTTTGAAGGGTGAAAAGTGTTTGTGAGTTACCAGCATGGATATATTCTGTCTCTCTATGGTAGATAGCAATCCCTAAATCATCTGGATTTGCATTTCCTAGTTCGGGGATATAAGTAGCAAGTTTACCTTTTTTTGTATATGGTTTTACTTGATCTAACAGTTGTTGTAAGTTATTTGTCTCGATACACTGCATAATACCAACGCTCCTGTTCCTTTTTCACTAAGTTTACTGTTCCCTATAGACTTGGAAATAAATAATAACATGAAAAAGTGGAATGATAAAATGAAACTTCCATTTTAATAAAAATTGCAAAACAGGAATAAAATCTTTCTTTTTAGGTGGTAGAGAAGCAGTTAGAGCCTCTGAGAACGAGTGCAGGTCATCATTTGTTCTACATAGCAACGGCTTATATATTAAACAATCAAAATGGATACATAGGTTCCGGCTACCTAGTTTTTAATCATATTCGTTATTAGAACGGAGAATTTTCCCTTTATATAACAGTTTGGAAATAGAAAAGATATCTATAAAAAGCTCAAAAATAAAAACTACACATCTATACAACTATATGTTATCATGATTATGTAATAGAAAGCGTTTTCTAAATCATACTTATTAATGATAACGATTTCATAAATTGAATAGGGGGAATTACAATGTTGCAGTTTTTACAACGTATTGGTAAAGCGTTAATGCTTCCAATCGCAGTACTGCCAGCAGCAGGACTGTTGCTTCGTTTAGGTCAACCAGACGTATTTGATATTCCTGTTATGGCACAGGCCGGTGCAGCAATCTTTGATAACTTAGCACTTATTTTTGCAATTGGTGTTGCAATCGGTTTGTCTGTTGATGGTAGTGGTGCCGCAGGTCTTGCAGGTGCGATTGGTTATCTAGTTATGAAGAATACAACGAATACTTTAAGTATTGGTTATTCAACAGCAGAATTAAATGATAAATTAAAAAGTGTTCAAGATTTATTAGGAACAGTTGATCCAAGTAAGTTAGCGGATACAATGACAAAAGTTTCAAAAGCAGCGACTTTAACGCCGAAGATAAATATGGCTATACTTGGCGGTATTATTGCTGGGGTTGTTGCCGGGTTATTATATAACAAATTCCATAAAATTAAATTGCCAGAATGGTTAGGGTTCTTTGCGGGAAAACGTTTTGTACCAATTATTACTTCTGTTGTCATGCTTCTTTTAGGATTAGTATTCGGTCAAATTTGGCCAACAATTCAAAGTGGTATTGATGCGGTAGCACACGGTATTGTAAACTTAGGTGCGATTGGCGCTGGACTATTCGGTTTATTAAACCGTCTATTGATTCCAATTGGTTTACACCACGTAATGAACACATATTTCTGGTTTGTACTTGGTGACTTTACAAATGCAGCAGGTGATGTTGTTCATGGTGATATTGCACGTTTCTTTGCGCAAGATCCATCAGCAGGTATGTTTATGACTGGTTTCTTCCCAATCATGATGTTTGGTTTACCAGCAGCATGTTTTGCAATGATTGCAGCTGCGAAACCGGAAAAACGTAAAATGGTTACAGGTATGTTAGGTGGACTTGCATTAACTTCATTCTTAACTGGTATTACAGAACCAATTGAATTTTCATTCATGTTCTTATCACCAGTATTATATGGTATCCATGCTATATTAACGGGTATTTCTTTATTTGTTACAACAACACTTGGCATTCATGATGGTTTCTCATTTAGCGCCGGTGCGATTGATTATTTCTTAAACTTAGGTATTGCAACAAAACCGTTATTATTAGCGGGAATTGGTTTAATTTATGCAGTAATTTACTTCGTGGTATTCTATTTCCTAATCAAGAAATTTAATTTGAAAACTCCAGGTCGTGAAGACGATGAAGAGTTAGTGGCAGAAGATGATGCACCAGTTGCAGGATCGATTGGTGAAACTTACGTAGCAGCTTTAGGTGGAAAAGACAATTTAACAGTCATTGATAACTGTGCGACTCGTTTACGCCTACAAGTAAAAGATGCAAACTTAGTAAATGAACCAGCATTAAAACGTGCCGGTGCAAAAGGTGTTATGAAGTTAAGTAATACAAGCGTACAGGTTATCGTAGGTACAAACGTTGAGTCTGTAGCTGATGATATGAAAAAACACGTATAAATGATTGTGAAAGAGGATGTTCAAAAAGATCGGTAAAATTGATTTTTTTGAGGACATCCTCTTTTTTTATGAGAAGTTTATCCGGAATCTTACCTTTGAAAATATTCTTTTTCTTTTTTGTACATATTGGTTGGTAATACGTTCGGCACATGATAAAGTAAGGATGATATAAAATGAAATTTCCATTAGTTAGAGAAAACTAGGGAGCATATTTTTATAAATTGATTAAATTATTGGTAAATAAGGGGAAAACAACCATGAATGAAGAAAAGGATAGTGTCAGTATGGTGGCTCGTCGTAGACGTAGACGTAGACGTGGACGTGGACCGATTACATATATAAAAAGAACAGCCATTTTCTTTGTATTGTTTTCACTTGTATATTTAGGGTATACAAAAATCACTTCACATAGTAAGAAAGAGAATGCCTCAAAAGCAACTACAGAAGTAAAGAAAGAAACGGTACAAAAACAGCCAGAACAGCTTCCAAAAGTGCCGGAGCAAGCTAAGGCGGCGGAACAATCAGCCGAAGGCCCCCCACAAGAAATTAATGAGAATGCTGAGTTAGATGAGTATTTAAAGAGCAAAGGTTTTAGTGGAACAGCAGTTGTTGTAAAAAATGGAAAAGTACTCCTGAATAAAGGGTATGGGTTGGCAAATCGAGAGAAAAATATACCAAATAATGCAGAAACAACATTTTACATCGGTTCGATTTCAAAAGCATTTGTAGCAACAGCAATTATGCAGCTGAAAGATCAAAAGAAAATTCAACCAGAGGATACGGTAGCGAAATATATTCCTGATTTTCCAAGAGGTGGAGAAATCAAGCTGGTTCATCTATTGACACACACATCTGGAATTCCTGAATATGAGACAGGGACAGATGATATTTCTCATGAGGAATTGTTGAAGCGAATTGGACAGCAAAAACGTTTGTTTAACCCAGGTGAAAAATGGAAGTATTCGGATTCAAACTATTCAATACTTGGTTACATCGTTGAGAAAGTTAGTGGGCAACCGTTAGAAGAATACATTAAACAACATATTTTTGATGTTGTGGGCATGAAAAATTCAGGCTTTGGTACTGAATTAGAGAAAACAAAGTATCCTTCTACGGGTTATAAGGTTGTAAATAATAATATGACAGTACCTCCTATTCCTAGCATGTCACAATTATATGGGAATGGCGATATATATACGAGTGCAAATGATTTATATTTATTTAATGAAGCACTATTTTCTGGTAAGCTAATATCCAAAGAGAGCTATGATCAAATGTTTACAACATTTAAAAAAGATTATGGATTTGGATGGTATGTAAACCCTGGAAGCTACTCTAATCACGGTGTAATGCCAGGGTGGAATTGTTTAAATGGATTTAGTAGAAGTGGCACTGTATATGTTATTTTATTATCTAATATTCAAAATAACATTAAATCATTTGGCTCTTTGAATAATGATATTTATACGATGTTACAGCATATTGAAGTGTAAAAGACTATCTTTTGAGATGGTCTTTTTTTCATGTGAATCGAGAAAGAAGATATTTATAGAAAAAGTAGATGATTCCTCATCTACTTTTTTCTATAAAATGTACTATTTATCTATCACAATAAAATTGTAATTGTATATATTGAAATGTATATATTTAATACCTATAAAATCTAACATTAGTAGGAGGAAAGAAATATGTGTCTATTTACAGGATATTGGAAGAGGTTAGAGACGATTTTTAATAGACAATTGGATTACTTTTTAGATCGCAAGCTAGTGCCTGCCCTTGAAAAGATTTTATTTTCGAGAAAATTTTCGGAATTTATTCAGAGAAGCTCTAAGCAAGCTACGGAAGAAATAATAGAATCAAATAAATTTCAATCTATTATTTGCGCGATTTTAAAAGAATGTGCGACTTCACCTTTTAAAGAAATCGCTGAACAACTCTTAGGAAAAGAGGTAGAAATAGTGACAACGGTTGGTCAGTTAACGGGTGTGATTATAGAAGTAGGGGATGATTTCCTGACGCTTCAAGAAAGTATAGGGACGACAGTTTTATTACCATTTACAAGTATTATCTCAATTTATGAAATATAAGAAAGGAGAGCTCTTTATGTTATTTGTCAATGAGTTACGTAAACATGTTGGAGAACTTGTGCAAGTTGTAACAGTTGTAGAAGTGGTAGCGGGAATTCTTTTATCAGTAACAGATGGGGTGGTAATTGTACGTACGTCTCCATCTTATGGTCCACCAGAAGATGTGCTTGTACGGATTCCAGTTATTGCGTATGTTCGTTTGGAGAGCTAAGGAGGACAAGTTATGAGGATATCGGTTATTATTCCTACGCATAATGAAGCTGAAACGCTTGGGGCAGTTTTAGAAGAAGTAAAGAAATTGCATCCATATGAGATTATTGTCGTAGATAATGGGTCAACAGATCGGACGAAGGAAATTGCATTAGATTATGAATGTCATGTAATTCATTATAAACATTCATTAGGTAATGATGTAGGACGAGCAATTGGCGCTAGAGAAGCAATAGGAGAAATTGTATTGTTTTTAGATGGTGACATTGTAATCAGTAATTATGATTTACAGTGTTTTGTGAAAGGAATTAAGCAGGGACATCAAATCATCGTGAACAATTTAAACTGGTCTGTGTATTTAAAGATGCGTCCTCATTATACAACAGTTGGAAAATATATGCTTAATCGTTATTTAAATCGAAAAGAGTTAGTTATAGGTTCTTTAATTGCAATCCCTCATGCAATGAAGCGAGAAGTAATAGAACAAATTGGATGGTGGAATTTAGCGGACCCAGCATTATTTCAAGCAATGGTTGTATCGAAAGGGATCTGTATTGTTGATACTGCATCAGTCGATGTTATTCATACAAATAAAATTCGTCCTGTTCATACTGGGGCTTCTCCGAGTTCTCCTTTTCCAAAAGCTACAAGTCGTATTATGGGAGATCATTTACGGGCATTACAATATGTAATTGAAATGTATGGTGCACGTGGAGGTTTTTCTGAAGGAAAGCGGGATAGAGATTTTATAAAGAACTATGAACCTATGATATTAAAAAATAAGAAAGCAAAATATAGTGCAATAATACCCGTCGTAGAAGAAAAAATGACGATACGATCAGTTATAAAAGAAGTGAAAAAAGCCGGCGTTGATGAAATTATTGTTGTTGCAAATGGAGCAGATCAGGAGACGATTAGGCAAGCGGAATTGGAACATGCTACGGTGATTCAATTTCCAAATGCGCTTGGGCATAATGTTGCACGAGCGATTGGGGCGATGCATGCTACAGCTGATATTTGTTTATTTGTAGATGGTGACTTTGCTATTCCCGCAAAAAAACTCGTTCCTTTTTTAGAGGCTGTTGAAGCTGGTACTGATGTTGCATTAAATGATTTGCAAATCTTGTTAGATACCTTTTATCCAGCTGACCCAATTAGTATGGGGAAATATTTTGTGAATTTGGTCGCAAAGCGTCCGGATTTGTGGAATAGTTCACTAACTGCAGTACCGCATGCTATGCATAAAAAGGTAATAGAAGAGATTGGATATGATTCCTTAATTATTCCACCGTTGGCTCAAATGAAGGCAATTTTAGCGGGATTTACTATGAAAGCAGTGCAATTTGTAGATGTAATAAAAACAAACCGTATTCGTCCTGATCAGCATGAAATTGTGAACGGTCGCATTCAGGCGTTTGATCGTATTTTTGGTGACCAGTTGGAGGCGATTTCTTATTTATTACAAAATACAAATGAGCGAGGCAGTTTTACCGATGGAGAAAGAAATAGAAAGATTATACAGCAACTGAGAAAGGAAGAAGAAAATACAAATGGATGATAGTAGCATTGTAACAATCATTGGCTTAGGATACGTAGGTCTTCCTTTGGCAATTCATTTTGCTGAAAGAGGATATACGGTAATCGGATTAGATAAAGATGAACAAAAAATAGAATTAATTACAAAAGGGGAAAGTTATATTCCCGACGTCCCTTCAAGTGTGTTAAAGAGTTTAATACAAAATAATCAACTAGTAGCATATACACCGAATAACGGTATAAAAGATTTTCAAAACAGTACCTATGTCATTGTTACTGTACCAACACCTATTAGTGAAAATAAAGAACCAGATTTGACTGCCCTCATCGCTGCCTCACATTATATAAAAGAAAATCTTCAAGCAGGACAAACCTTCATTTTTGAAAGCTCCACATATCCAGGTACGTTAGAAGAAGTTATTATTCCTATTATCTCTCAAACAGGTAAACAGGTCGGCGTAGATTATTATATTGGCTATTCTCCTGAGCGAATAGATCCAGCAAATGATCAATATACAGTACAAACAATTCCAAAAGTAATTAGTGGTCAAACAGAAAAGTGTAGAGAAAAAATACAAAATTTGTATAGTCACGTATTTGATACAGTGATTCCAGTTAGTTCTCCAAAGGTAGCGGAGATGTGCAAGTTATTTGAGAATATTCAACGTTTGGTTAATATTTCGCTTGTGAATGAACTGGATATATTATGTGGGAATTTGAAAGTGGATTTTCGTGAAGCACTTGAAGCAGCTGCGACAAAACCGTTCGGTTTCACACCATATTGGCCTGGGCCAGGAATTGGTGGACATTGTATTCCTATTGATCCGTTATATTTTCAATGGAAAATAAACCAACTGGGATTATCAAGTCAATTGATTGAAGCAGCCCATGTTATTAATGAAGAGATGCCGGGAGAAATTGTAAAAAAAGTGAAAGATGTGACGGAGCCTCCTGCGACAGTTTTTGTTGTTGGCGTTGCTTATAAGAAAGATGTGAATGATTTAAGAGAATCTCCTGCACTTCCGATTATCCAGTTATTAACAAAAGAGGGGTATAAGGTGCAATATTATGATCCTCATATTTCATCTGCAGAAATTGGAGAGATCATCTATCAGTCTGTTCCATTAGAAGAAAAAGTATTAAAAGAAGCTGATTGTGTTTTAATTTTAACAGATCATTCTAGTATTGATTGGAAGTTATTTGAAGGATTACATCATGTAGTAGACACACGAGGTACTGTAAAGAAGGTGAATTTATGAGTAAGCGTTGTTTAATTACAGGTGGAGCAGGGTTTATTGGATCTCATTTAGCAGAAGAACTTCTTAAAAGAGGGCATCAAGTAACAATAGTTGATAATTTTTATAAAGGAAAAAATAAATATCATATAGAGCTAATGAAGTCTATTCCAATTATTCCAATTAGCATTTTAGCTAAAAGTGAAATTTATGAATTGGTAGGTCAACATGATGTTGTATTTCATTTAGCAGCCATTTTAGGTGTGAAAGCGACAATGGAAAAAAGTATAGAATTGATTGAAACGAATTTTGATGGAACGCGTAATATTTTACAAGCTGCATTAAAAGGAAAAAAGAAAGTTATTTTTGCATCTACTTCTGAAGTATACGGAAAAGGACAACCACCTTTTTTAGAAGAAGGTGATCGCTTATATGGTTCAACATCAAAAATACGTTGGAGTTATGCACTTTGTAAAACATTAGAAGAAACGCTGTGTTTAGGGTATGCGTTACAAGGGCTCCCTGTCACAATCGTTCGCTATTTTAATATTTATGGTCCAAGAGCAAAGGATGGCCCATATGCTGGAGTAATTCCACGATTTGTTCGTGCGGCATTGCAAGGTGAGGATATTCTTGTTTATGGGGACGGAAAGCAGACACGCTGTTTTACGTATGTAAGTGATGCGGTAGAAGCAACAATTTGTGCAATGGATGAGAAAGTAAATGGAGAAATCATTAATATCGGCTCCGAAAATGAAAAAAGTATACAGGAAGTAGCACAAGATGTTCAAAGATTCACGAATTCTTCTTCAAAAATCTTGCATGTTCCATTTGAAAAAGTATATCCACATGGCTTTGAGGAGATCCCGAATAGAAAACCGGATGTAACAAAATTAAAAGAAGTATTACAATTCCAACCTAGTGTGTCATGGGAACAAGGATTGGAGAAAACCATTGAGTGGTTTCGTGAGGGATATCATGGCTAAATCACTATCTGTTATTATTCCGGTTCATAATGAAATTGATAGTATTACTGATGTTATTCATTCTGTCCAACTTTTACAACCATTAGAAATTATTGTAGTAGCGAATGGGTGTACAGATGGTACGGATAAAATAGCTGAAAACCTAGGGTGTACAGTTCTTGTATATAAAGAAGCGCTTGGAAATGATGTTGGACGTGCGATTGGTGCGAAATGTGCAAAGGGCGATGTCTTATTATTTTTAGATGGGGATTTTGTGATAAAAACTTCCCAATTACAATTATTTCTCAATCCAATTTTGTATGATCAAGCAGATGTGGTGTTAAATAATTTTGATGCATTATTTTCAAAAAAACAAAGGCCACACTCTATTACTGTATGGCGTCAAATCTTGAATGCAATGTTGGAGAGAGAAGATTTAAAAATTGATTCCATTTTATCGGTTCCTCATGCATTTACAAGAGAGGTAGCACAGAGCATAGGGTATGATGCTTTTGTAAATCCGATTGTAGCCCATGTTCGTTTATTGCAGAACAAATGGAGGATTAGCCGTCATCATCAAATAGATGTAATTACCCCAAATAAGTTTCGGCCAGTTGAGCATGATGCGTACGGAACAAATCTTTCTCATTCAGAACAAAGAATGATAGGTGATCATATAGAGGCAATAGCAGAGTGGATGGAAACACGAGATAAACGTGGTGGGTATTGTGATGGGAAAAGACGAAGAGAGAGCATTTATCATACTTTAGAGTTTGCAAAGTTTTATCAGGGATGGGGAGTACAATCGAAATTATATAAAGGAAAACAGTTATCTATTGTTATTCCTGTACAAAATGAGGAAAGTACGATAGGTAAGGTTATAGAGGAAGTGCGTAAAATTGAGCCATTAGAGATTATTGTTGTTGTCAATGGATCTTCAGATGAGACGGCAAACATTGCTAGAAAAAATGGTGCAAAGACAATTGTGTATGAAGAGGCGCTTGGGAATGATGTAGGTCGTTCGATGGGAGCATATTTTGCTAAGGGCGATATTGTTCTATTTATAGATGGAGATTTTATTATCCCGGCACGTGATTTATATCCCTTTGCTAAAGCAATTGCAGATGGAAAAGATGTTACATTAAATGATTTAAATCATTATTTAGATTTACGGATTCCACTTCATCTTGTAACAGCATTTAAATATGCAATAAATCTTGCATGTAATCGAAAGGATTTAGGTGTGGGTTCTCTTATTGCTGTTCCGAATGCATTTAGTCGTAAGTGTTTAGAAGGTATTGGATATGATTCTTTATTATCCCCATGTGTAGCACAAATAAAAGTAATTCTCTCTGGTTTTGAGATTTCATGTGTAAGCCGCATAGATGTAGATGGAATGAATCGTATTCGTCCCAATCAACATTTCTCATCAATAGGACATCCTCCAGCTGTATTACGAATCATAGGTGATCATATAGAAGGGATAGATCAATTGGTGGAGGTAAAAGGTATTAGAGGAGGATTTCATGATGGAGGAAGAAACAGAAAGGTACTATAATTTTGGGGCATCTTTTTCGGGTAGAAAAATTGTAGGAGAGAGTCTTTTCCATCTTGATGTTGTTATTATTGTAAATTAGGCATTAAAAGTAATGCATATTTATTACGAAAAAAAGTGTACCAAACAGGTACACTTTTTTCTATTCTGTTTTAAAAAAACTATAACAGAATAGGAGGTAAGGGTATTACAGTTTAAAACGGGTATGATTCTTTATACTACAGAATAGGATTCGTTTATAAGAGTACCAAAAAAATACAGTTAAGGAAAGACTTAATTTAAAAGAGTTTAAATCGTACTTAACACTGTGTACATAGTAATATGCTCAATGTTTCACAAATGTGTCACAAGTATTCCGTTCGCTTTTTAAAAAAAGTAGTATTCTAAATGTATAAGCTGTTATATAAAAAATCTTAGTCCTGTACTAATCAAAAAATGGAGGAGATTAGGATGACTGAAGTATTAGAAAATGTAAAAAATGCATGGGAAAACTTTAAAGGTGAAAAGTGGAGAGCAGAGATTGATGTTCGCGACTTCATTTTAAATAACATAAACGTTTATGAAGGTGATGATTCCTTCTTAACTGAAGCAACAGAAGCGACGAAACAACTTTGGGATCAAGTAATGGAGTTAACGAAACAAGAACGTGACAATGGCGGCGTCCTTGACATGGATACAGAAATTGTTTCTACTATTACATCACATGGTCCAGGATATTTAAATAAAGATATTGAAAAAGTAGTTGGTTTCCAAACTGACAAACCATTCAAACGTTCATTACAACCATTCGGTGGTGTTCGTATGGCAGAACTATCTTGTGAAGCTTACGGATATGAAATGGACAAAGAACTAAGCCGTATTTTCAGAGACTATCGTAAAACGCATAACCAAGGTGTATTCGATGCTTATACTCCAGAAATGAGAGCAGCTCGTAAATCAGGCGTTATTACAGGTCTTCCAGATGCATATGGCCGTGGTCGTATTATTGGTGACTATCGCCGTGTTGCATTATACGGTATTGATCGTTTAATCGAAATGAAAAAAGCAGATTTAAACTTAACAAGCAGTGTAATGAGCGAAGAGACAATTCGTTTACGCGAGGAGTTATCTGAGCAAATTCGTGCCCTTCAAGAATTAAAACAAATGGCAGCTTCTCATGGTTTTGATATTTCTAAACCAGCAACAAATACACAAGAAGCATTCCAATGGTTATATTTTGGTTACCTTGCAGCAATTAAAGAGCAAAACGGTGCAGCAATGAGTCTTGGCCGTACATCTACTTTCTTAGATATCTATGTTGAAAGAGATTTAGCAAACGGTACATTAACAGAAGAAGAAGTACAAGAAATTGTTGACCACTTCATTATGAAATTACGTCTTGTGAAATTCGCAAGAACACCTGATTATAATGAATTATTCTCTGGTGATCCAACTTGGGTAACAGAATCTATCGGTGGTATTTCACTTGATGGTCGTCCATTAGTAACGAAAAACTCATTCCGCTTCTTGCATACATTAGACAACTTAGGACCAGCTCCAGAACCAAACTTAACAGTTCTTTGGTCTAAACAATTACCAGAGGGCTTTAAAAACTACTGTGCGAAAATGTCTATCAAAACATCTGCAATTCAATATGAAAATGATGACATTATGCGTCCAGAATATGGTGATGACTACGGTATTGCTTGCTGTGTATCTGCAATGAGAATTGGTAAACAAATGCAATTCTTCGGAGCACGTGCAAACTTAGCGAAAGCATTATTATATGCGATCAACGGTGGTAAAGACGAAAAAACAAAAGCACAAGTTGGACCTGAATATGCACCAATTACTTCTGAAGTATTAGATTATGAAGAAGTTATGCGTAAATTCGATGTGACAATGGAATGGTTAGCAGGCCTTTACTTAAATACTTTAAATGTAATTCATTACATGCATGATAAATACAGCTATGAGCGTATCGAAATGGCACTTCATGATACAGAAGTTCTTCGTACAATGGCAACAGGTATCGCAGGATTATCTGTAGTAGCTGACTCTTTAAGTGCAATTAAATATGCGAAAGTAAAACCAATTCGTGATGAAAATGGTATTGCTGTTGATTTTGAAATCGAAGGCGATTTCCCTAAATACGGTAATAACGATGACCTTGTAGATGAAATGGCAGTAAGCCTTGTAAAAACATTTATGAACAAGCTTCGTAAACATAAAACATATCGTAACTCTGTTCATACAATGTCAATCTTAACAATCACATCTAACGTTGTATACGGTAAGAAAACTGGTAACACACCAGATGGCCGCCGCGCTGGCGAACCATTCGCACCAGGTGCAAACCCAATGCACGGACGTGATACAAAAGGTGCACTAGCATCATTATTATCTGTTGCGAAATTACCATATGAAGATGCACAAGATGGTATTTCTAATACATTCTCAATTATTCCAAAAGCACTTGGTAAAGAAGAAGATGTACAAGTTCGCAACTTAGTATCTATGTTAGATGGATATGCAGTAAAAGAAGGACATCACTTAAATATTAACGTATTTAACCGTGAAACATTAATGGATGCAATGGAACATCCTGAAAAATATCCACAATTAACAATTCGTGTATCTGGTTACGCTGTTAACTTCATTAAATTAACTCGTGAACAACAAATTGATGTAATTAACCGTACAATGCATGAAAGCATGTAAGTAAAAAAGTTTCCCTCTGTTTTTCGTAGGGCGGAGGGGAGCTGTTTTAATAGAGGAGGAAGTAACATGGTAAAAGGAAGAATTCATTCTGTTGAGTCTTGTGGAACTGTTGACGGCCCAGGGATTCGTTATATCATCTTTACGCAAGGGTGTTTACTACGTTGTCAATATTGTCATAATGCGGATACGTGGGAAATTGGTAAAGGGAAAGAAATAACAGTCGAAGAAGTGATGCAGGATGTTACATGTTACATTCCTTTTATGGAAGCTTCCGGCGGTGGTATTACTGTAAGTGGCGGTGAGCCGCTATTACAGTTAGACTTTTTGATTGAACTGTTTAAGAAATGTAAAGAGATCGGCATTCATACGACAATTGATTCTTCGGGTGGTTGCTACTCTGAAGAGCCAGAATTCCAAAGGAAATTAGATATTTTAATGGACTATACAGATTTAGTATTATTAGATTTAAAACATATCGATCCTAAAAAGCACCGTAAATTAACTGGTAAAACGAATGAACACATTCTACAATTTGCTCGTTATTTATCTGATAAACAAAAACCAATTTGGGTAAGACACGTATTAGTTCCAGGTGTTACTGATAGTGAAGAAGATTTGCAGAGATTATCTAATTTCATTCAAAGCCTTTCTAACGTAAAGAAAGTAGAAGTCTTACCATATCACAAACTTGGTGTATATAAATGGGAAGCGCTTGGACATAAGTATCCTCTTGAAGGGGTAGAACCTCCAACAGAAAAAAGTGTTCAAAATGCAAAAAATATTTTAGAAGCAGTCTAATCCATTTGGATTAGACTTTTTGCTTTCTTTTAATAAAATCTAGAGTATATCTGAAGAAAAGAGTATACTGAAAGTAGAATATCCATATTTTTGTAAAGAAATAAGAGGATAAATTTACATAATTGTAAAGGGAAAACCAAATAGTACCAAGAATTAAGAAGTAGCAGGGCGAGTATCATGAAATATGATCATTTGTAAGTTATTGCGAAAGCCCTTATAGGAAAGTATAATATAAAGATATGAGCACAGATAGGATTAAGGGGTCAATCTTATATGCTTTGCATATCCACGACAGGTACATAGCTAACATGAAAGTGTTGGAATCCAAACATGTAATTTTTTTTAGGAAAATGTTTTTCCTATTGTCGTATATGCAATATGGGAAAGCGAAAAAGCTAGGAGTGGATTTGTTTGATAAAAAACCCCAAGGTTTTAATATTAACTGCACATTACGGTAATGGTCATGTGCAAGTAGCAAAAACATTAGCACAAACATTTCGTCAAAAAGGAATTGAAGATGTGATTGTGTGTGATCTATTCGGAGAGTCACATCCGGTCATAACAGATATTACAAAATATTTATACTTAAAAAGCTATACAATAGGAAAAGAGCTATATCGCTTATTTTATTATGGTGTAGAAAAGATTTACGATAAGAAGATTGCATCGTGGTATGCGAATTTTGGAAGAAAACGTTTAAAAGCATTATTACATGCAGAAAAACCAGACATCGTTATTAATACATTTCCAATTATTGCAGTGCCAGAATTGAAAAAACAAACAGGTTTTTCAATTCCTGTTTATAATGTGTTAACGGATTTTTGTTTACACAAAATATGGATTCATCGTGAAGTAGATCGTTATTTTGTAGCGACAGATCAGGTGAAAAAAGTGATGGTTGAAATTGGTGTGCCTTCAGAGCAAATAGTAGAAACTGGGATTCCAATTCGTAAAAACTTTGAGTTAACCATTAACCCAGAAATCCTATATAGTAAATATCAGTTATCTCGTGAGAAAAAGATTTTACTTATTGTAGCAGGTGCTCACGGTGTATTAGGAAATGTAAAAGAATTATGTCAATCATTTATGACAGTCCCTAATCTTCAAGTAGCTGTTGTTTGTGGAAAAAATGAAACTTTAAAACAAGAGTTACTAGGAATTAAGGAACAAAATCCTGAGGCATTAAAAGTATTTGGCTATGTAGAGAATATAGATGAACTATTCCGTATTACCTCTTGTATGATTACAAAACCAGGAGGCATTACGTTAAGTGAAGCAGCAGCTTTACAAGTACCTGTCATTTTATATAAACCAGTACCAGGACAAGAAAATGAAAATGCAATGTATTTTGAAAAAAAAGGAGCTGCACTTGTCATTCGCGAAGATGAGGATGTTTTTGCGAAAACAAGGGCACTATTAGAAGATGATATGAAGCTCCTGCAAATGAAAGAAGCGATGAAAAGTATCTACCATCCAGAACCGGCTTGTCACATTGTAAATACAATTTTAGAAGAAAATCATGTGCAGCCTAATCATATACCAATTAAGTCACCGGCTCTTGCTCAATCTTTTACGTAGAATGAAACCCTCTTTTTATTTTGGAAGGGGGTTTTTGTTTTGTGTGAATTCCGTATAGTAAATAGAGTTAGTAAGAATGTATCCATGCATTGATGGTTAATAAAGTTGTATGTTATCCACAAAAGAAAAAGATTTTAATAGCCGGTAAAGTCGGAATATTAACAATGATATCCACATTATCCACAATTTTCAGAAAAAATATCCACAAATTAAACATCATATATGTGATTACTTTTATCTCGTCTTAACAGGCAGTAAGACCCTACGTCTCAAGATTCAGAGAGAAATAAAAAAGATAGGGGGAGATCAACTGCCCGTAAAGGCCCGATTGGTGAGGGCTAATAATCAGCGGGGGATGAAGAACCCCCACTGATTAAAGTTTCACGTTATAGTAATCCAAAAGAATTACTTAATTTATGCACAATTCCATTAATTCTGTGGATAAAGTTTTCCACAAAAAATACTCCTTATAGTATAAGGAGTAAATCTTTACTTTGTTATCCATAAAGTAAATGGTATGGATTGGTAGGGGAGAGTTGGAGATCTCCTCAATTTTCACTTTATGATTATACACCTTTAGGACGGTACCCAGCTGCACGATCTGCTCTTCGAAACTCTCGCTGATAAAGGACCTCTTGTGTACTATTTAATGTATTTCTTGCTTTCTCACGTTTCTTTCTATCCATTACAGATCACCTCGTGTCATAAAGTTATTACCTATCGTTTCCAATGACACAAGGAGATATACATAATAAACAAGTATATTCATTTTATAATTCGTTATATATTACGCTTCTTTTAAATGATGTGTATCTTGAAATGCAGTATCACGCATTGTAGTAAGTGTATATTGATCTTTAACAATTTCATATAAATTATACACTTCTTCATTTGCATTAATTTGATCATAAACAGCTTTTCTAGTTTCATTCGCTAGGTTTATATATGGTAATTTTTCAGCTGCTTTAATCGAACGAATATTCACTTTACGAATGCGCATAAAAATTGTTTCAACATCCAATTCATAGAACAGCTCGCTGAAAAACGCATCTTTTGCTAATTTATTATAACCCTGTCCATGATAAGGTTTCCCAAGCCATGTGCCAAGAAAACCAGCTTTTTCTTGCACATCAAATAAAGTAATCGTGCCAATAGGGTTTCCCCATTCATCTAAAATTGTGCGTGAAATTAATTCACCACGCTCTTCAGCTTCTATTGTTTGCTTTGTTAAAAATAAAAATTCTTCGTATGAATAAGCTTTTTGACGCACAAAAGGGAAGACAGCAGGATCCACCATCAAATCGTATAGAACGTGGCTGTCGTGTAAGTCGCGTTTTTTTAACATACTAACTCCTCCTCACATGAGGGTAGCATGACGAAAAAACACCCCACCCTCGAAATTTTTATATCAAACTTTAAAAAATTTCGGGGTGGGAATCGAACCCACTAGAACCAGTCTATAACGCTGGTGGCGCACCATTTGCCTTCCCCATTCATCAATTTGAAATGAATATCACGACACAAATTGATTATGGTTTCATTCAGTTTATAATCGTATAATACTTTATCTAGTCAAAAAAATAAACTAGTTTTTTTTATTTTTTCTATAAATTATTTTTCCATCAATCATAGTTAATACGGGCTTGGCTAAATAATGAAATGGATGATGTGTCCATAACACAAGATCAGCATCTTTTCCAGTTTCGATACTTCCAATTCTTTCCTCTAAACGTAGATTTCGAGCAGGGAGGATTGTAATGCCTTCTAATGCAATTTTTTCATCTAACCCTTCCCTGACAGCGATGGCTGCACAAACATTTAAATATTGAATGGGAGTATAGGGATGGTCTGTTGTAATGGAAACTTCTATCCCATATTTTGATAAAGTATGGTACGTATCCCATGATTTATTTTTTAGTTCAATTTTTGAGCGGCGTGTTAATGTCGGACCAACAGAGATTTTTAAGTTTTGGTTGGCAAGCTCATTTACAATGAAGTGTCCTTCCGTACAATGCTCAATGCGTAAATCAAGATTGAATTCTTTTGCAAAGCGAAGAGCGGAAAGAATGTCGTCCGCCCGATGAGCGTGCATACGTACTGGGATTTCTCGGCGCAGTGCTTTTAGAATAGGAAGCATTCGAAAATCGGCTTCGTTTCCATAATGTTGTGCTTCGTAGAAAGATTCTCGAAGCAAGCCCATAATCCCCATACGGGTAATCGATTCTTTTGTGCCATTACTATGAACTCGTTTTGGATTTTCTCCAAATGCAATTTTTAACCCTGCAGGTTCTTGAATGATCATATGATCGATACAGGTTCCGGCAGTTTTAATTACACATGTTGTCCCGCCAATAATATTTTGGCTTCCAGGCATAACGTGGGCAGTTGTAACACCATTTTGAACCGCATCTTGAAAAGCAATATCAAAAGGGTGGATGCCATCTAAAGAACGGATATGTGGTGTTAATACTTCGGATGTTTCATTAGCATCATTTCCAGCCCATCCAGTCCCTTCATCGTATAGGCCAAGATGAGTATGCACATCGATAAATCCTGGTAAGAGGTGAAGGGCTCTTGCATCGATAACGGTCATATCTTGAGTTGGTTCAATATGTGGCTTTATCGCAGCGATTTTATTGTGTTTAACCAATACATCTCCTTGAAATTTAGAAGAAGTAATGGGATATACAATGGCTTGCTTAAATAGGGTTTTCATAGATACCTCTTTTCCATTGGCTAATAACCTTTAAATAATTAGTAAATAGAACAATTTTAATGGACGTATTTTAGAAGTACTACAGTGTATGCGATAGTATATTTTGTAATGCATGGTTTAATGTAGGAAAAGAATACTGATATCCATACTGTATTGCTTTGTTAGGCAATACATGTTGTCCTTGCAAAACAAGCATACTCATTTCTCCAAGTAAAGCGTGTAGTGCAAATGCTGGGACGGGAAGCCAGTGTGGGCGATGCATGACAATTGAAAGTGCCTTTCCAAACTCTTTCATTGTTGTAGGATTTGGAGACGTAATATTAAGAGGTCCTTCTATTTCTTTTGTATTTATTGCAAAATCAATCATGCGGATGGCATCATCTAGATGAATCCAAGATAGCCATTGATTGCCCGAGCCGATTGTTCCACCAATAAATAATTGATAGGGAAGCAACATTTTTGGAAGGGCACCACCATCTTTTCCTAAAACAATTCCAAAGCGTGTATAGACGGTTCGAATCCCGAGAGAGGTTGCATGAGCGGCTGCTTCTTCCCATAGTTTTACTGTGGCTGCTAAAAAATCACTGCCATTTTCTTTGTTCTGTTCTGTGAAAATTTTTGTTTCAGAAGTTCCGTAATAACCAATTGCGCTAGCGTTAATAAAAGTATGGGGTTTCTTCTGTAATGTTTGTAATTGTTTAATGAGACTATTTGTTGTATGAAGACGACTCGCTATAATGCTTTCTTTCTGCTTTTTTGTCCATCGACCGTTATTAATGGATTCTCCAGCTAGATTCACAAGCACATCAATAGAAGAAAGAGGGAATTTATGTGAATGTGCATCCCATTGGATGTATTGAATGTTAGAATTGAGAGGATTCTCTCTTTTTTTTCGGGTAAGAATGTAAATTGTGTATCCTTCTTTTAGGCTTAAAAAATTAGCTAATGCTTTACCGATAAAACCAGTTCCCCCAGAAATTGCGATTTTCAACTGAACTTCCTCCTCATTATATATATTCATGAAAAGCAAAATTGTTCCACAACTATGTTAAAATAGTAGCGAGGTGAAGAATATGGCTGTCATTACAAAAATAGAAGTACAAAAACGAATGAAAGAACGATTTAATATTTATATTGATAAAGGTCAAGGTGAAGAATACGGATTTAGTGTGAATCAAGTCACCTTAATCAAGCATGGTTTGCAAAAGGGGTTAGAAATTGATGAAGTAGAGTTAGCAAATATTTTGTACAATGAAGAAGTGCAAAAAGCATATTTACAAGCAATTTCTTATTTATCCTATCAAATGCGGACGAAACAGGAAGTAGAAGAATACTTACGAAAAAAAGAAATTGGACAAGCCATCATCTCTGAAGTTATTTCGAAGTTATTACATGATCGCTATATTAACGATAAAGAGTATGCCATTTCATATGTACGAACTCATAGCAATGTGAATCAAAAAGGACCGACTACTATTAGACGGGAACTTCTTGGTAAAGGTATTCAAGATATAATTATTACTCATAGTTTACAAGAATATCCGAAAGAGAAGCAAATTGAAAATGCCTTTGAGCTTGTAGAGAAAAAGAAAAAGTCCTATCAAAAGCATTCTTTTTTACAAATGAAACTGAAGCTAGAAGAAATGTTAGTCCGTAAAGGATATAATCGTGATGTGATTCAAATTTGTCTAGAAGAATTAAAAGAGGAAAAGGATAGCGCGCAGCAACAAGAGGCGTTGTTGTATCATGGGAATAAGTATCATGAGAAGCATAAAAAACATGATGGATGGACATATGAAAATAAGATGAAACAAGCATTATATCGAAAAGGTTTTTCCATTGATGAGATAGACACATTTTTACAAATGAAACGTGAAGAGGGATGAGAGAATATGATGAATGTGCCAAAACGCTATAGTGAAATGACAAAACATGAGCTAAGAGAGGAAATTGGCATTTTAAAAGAAAAGGCTGTGAAGGCAGAGCAACTGGGTATAGTAAATGAGTTTGATGTATTAATGAGAAAAATAGCAATGGCTCGTGCTTACATGCTAGATATAAATGCATTTCAGATTGGCGAAACGTATGAACTGATAGAGGAACCGGGTGTATTATTTACGATTACGTATTTCAATGGAGTATTTGCTTGGGGACGTAAACAAAATGAGATAGAGGAGATTGGTATTCCTATTTCGCTATTACAAGAGAAATAAAAACCAGAGAGCCTTGGCTGCTCTGGTTTTCATTTTTGGTAGTTGTTAAAGGAGATAGGCATTTAAATTTGGCGTTTTCTCATTTCATTCGCTAAAATAATGAGAGACTGGGTTTGTTGCGTTTGTCCGTTTACTTGCGCTTTTGCATGTTTCGGACGCGCCCAGGTAGGGTTGAATAATTCAGAACGACGATCTAAATGATTACGGTAGCTCATCTTTATCACCTCATATAGGAAGTTAATTGCAATAACTCTTTAGAAATTACTATTGTTTTTACTCTTCCTGATGATTTGCGGCACGCATACGCTCTTGTGGGTGCGTGTTAATTGTGCCATTAGGTCTTTTCGAAGCAAAACGAGCTTTTGCTTTCGTTGGACCATCGATTTTGCTGTTGTTTTTTGATTCAGACCAAAATTCAGCTTGTCTACCCAAGAAGAACGCCCCCTCATTATTAATGATACTTGTTAAGAAGTATCGTTAATAGAATGTGCAAAATAGAGAAAATTATGCTTGAACATAAAATGAAACTTCTGTTGGCGATGGGAGAAGTTCATGAATGAGTGTATGCTTTTATTTATAATTTTGCTGTGGCAGTGAGGCTGCAGGGGAAAGTAGGAAATTAATTAAAGGAGAAATAAATAATGAATGATAAATATGAAGTATTAACAAAAGAATTACTTAAAAAAAATAGCTTTCTGTCTTATTCTCAGGCACGCGCATGGATTGAGCTATTGTGGGAGGACTTCCAAGTCACGTATGCAAAGTCTGGTCGTTATCAAGGTGAAGAAATGACGGAACAAATTGTAAGAGCATGGATTAATAATCATGGCGAACGTCTTCATGAAATTCGTACTAATAATCCGAAATACAGTCATTTGATTAATCAAGATGATCATTTAAAGCATTAAGAAAAGCGACCGAAGTTGGTCGCTTTTTTTAATGCGGAATCAATTCTAATTTTTTACGAAGTTTTTCTTCACTAAAAATCCAGCCAGTGTAGGAATTAATGATGTTTAAATTTTGATCCAGTTGGACGATTGCAACGAATGGGTAATAGTCTTTACTACGGTACCGTAAATCGATAAAACGCACTTCATAATAGTTGTCGTAATCAAAAATATCCCAGCGATATACAGGTGAAAAAGATAAAAAAGCAGAAATGTTTTCATCTTTTTGTGCAGCCTGCATAATTTTATTATCTGGAAGTGGAATACGATTAAATTTATCATGTACCATAATATGGCCGCGGTGCCAACGCGCGACATAGTATTTGTCTCTTGTAGTAATTGCCAAATGATAATGATAAAAACGATAGGAAGGAGAAATGATGACTTCCTCTACATTTTCAAATCGTTTGTAAACGACACTTTTGATATTTTGTCTCATTACAATCCGACCAATATAGTAGACAAACATTAAAACATATGCAGCTAAAGCAGTATATCCTTTATGTGAGCCGACGAGCATGCAGGCGATAGCGAGTATGTGGATAAAGAAGATTACGGCATCGAATGTATTAATTACACCTAATGCAACCCACTTTTTTGTGAAAGGTCGTAATGCTTGTGTACCATAAGCATTAAAAATATCAACAAACACATGAAGAAAGACGGCAATAAATGACCAAAGTAGTAGATGGATATATGGAGCTTCTGTAAAGAAGGCAAAGGCAATTCCACTTATAAGGAAAGACCAAATAATAACAGCAGGAATGGAATGAGTAATTCCACGATGGTTTCGTATATATTTTGCGTTATTACGTAATTTTAAGACGGTATCAATATCAGGAATATTGGAACCGGCAATCGTTGCAAGCATAACAGCTTGTGGTCCGAAATCACTCTGGCTAATGGCCGGATCTAACGTTGCTAAACCACCTAATGTGACGCCCATAACAAGGTGAGTGGCTGTGTCCATGAAAACACACCTCCGTTTTTTTATTAATGTAACTCTTTTTATTCGATATCTCAAGGCATTTGCCTTCAATTTCCTATATCATCTTACTTAAATTTTTTCCTAAAATCTTTATAATAGTACGTATATGCAAAAAAATGAGGGGGATCAAGTTTGACACTTGAAATATTAGATGATTTTAACATAGAGAAGTTTCAACATGATTTAATTAGTTGGTTTGAGAAAGAACAGCGTGACTTACCGTGGCGTAAAAATAAAGATCCGTATCGTGTTTGGGTTTCTGAGATTATGCTGCAACAAACAAGAGTAGAAGCTGTAAAACCATATTACGCAAATTTTATGAGAAAGTTCCCGACATTAGAAGCATTGGCATCGGCAGAGGATGAAAAGGTATTAAAAGCATGGGAAGGCCTCGGTTATTATTCTAGGGCTCGCAATTTACATGCAGCAGTTAAGGAAGTAAAGGAAGTATATGGCGGGAAAGTACCAAGTGATGTAAAGAAAATTGAAAAATTAAAAGGCGTTGGTCCATACACAAAAGGTGCGATTTTAAGTATTGCATACGGTATACCAGAGCCAGCTGTAGATGGGAATGTAATGCGCGTTTTATCCCGTATATTATCGGTTTGGGATGATATTGCGAAACCTAAGACACGAAAAGTATTTGAAGAAATTGTACGTGAAATTATTTCGAAGGAAAATCCATCCTATTTTAATCAAGGATTAATGGAGTTAGGTGCGCTCATTTGTATTCCAAAAAATCCAGCTTGTTTACTTTGTCCAGTTCGGGAACACTGTCGTGGTTATGCAGAAGGTGTACAGAAAGAGTTGCCAGTCAAAAGTAAGGCGAAAGCTCCTAAAATGGTACCACTTGTTGCGGGGGTATTGCAAACAGAGGATGGAAATTATGTAATTAACAAAAGACCAAGTACAGGATTACTTGCGAACATGTGGGAATTTCCGAATGTTGAAATCAATGGCGGGATTCGGAATCAAAAACAACAACTCATTGATTACATGAGGGAACAATTTGCCTTATCTATTTCCATTGATGAATATGCAATGAATGTCCAACATACGTTCACACATCGTACATGGGATGTATTTGTATTTTATGGAAAAGTAACAAGTACTATTAAAGAAACAGATACATTAAAAGTTGTATCTAAAGAAGAATTTGAGAAATTACCTTTTTCTAAATCGCATCGTACGATTTATGAAGAATGTGTGGAAAAACTTCAACCTTAATGGTTGAAGTTTTTTCGACATAAACATAACAATTACTTACAAATATTTCATATCCCCTTAACAAATGACAAATACAATGGAAGTTGTAATGAAAAAATTTAAAGGGGGATAGGAAATGCTAAAAAAAGTAATCAGTTCAGCAGTTATAGCGACCTTTTTGCTTCAAACAGTAGCTGGGTCAGGCTATATCACTTTTGCTGAGGAGAAGGAACAAAATCAGCAAGTTCTCATTTCAGAAGTGCATTATACAGATGATCTACGCTATATCGAATTGTATAACTCATCAGAGAAAGTTATGGACATGAGGAATGTTCAACTGAAGGTCAATGGAAAAGTGCTAAAATTTAAAGATGAAAATGAAAAGCAATCTGTACAACCAAAAGAAACGAAGTTAATCTTATTTGGAAATAATACAGTTAATAAGATTAATGAGCGTTATAAGACAGAAATAAAAGAAGATCAAGTTTTGTTTGCTACTGAGGATTTAAGTGATGAACAAATTAGAATTGAAGTAACGAATGAGAAAAATAAAACGGTAGATGTCATTGAGACAAGAAAAGAGAATAAGGATATATCCATTCATTCTTTTTGGAATGAAACAAAGAAAGAAATAAAAAATGAAATACCATCGCCAGGAACTTATACTACATTCCAATCGCAGGGAAAAGAACCAGCATCTACAGAATCTCCACAAAAAAAGGCAGTTCAGTCAGATCCAAAACAACTAGAGCCAGTACCACCGAAAGCTGCACCTACAGAACCTAACTCTAAAGAAACGATAGAAAAGCAACCCACACAAAAAGAAAAGCTGTTACAAGAAACAGCGCATGTACCTAAAACGAAAATTAATGCACATGAAGATTTACCGATTGAACTTCAGTTAGCAAGTGTATACGATGCGACAAAAGTAAACCTAGTATATCGTAGTGCTAACGGTTTGTTAATGAAAAAACTGGAAATGAACAAAGGTGAGAATAATTTGTATTCTACTGTTGTTCCAAATCTAGATGTTTGGTCTGATACGTTTACATATTGGTTTGAGATTGAACAGGATGGGAAAATGATCACATTTCCAGAAAAAGAACAATTTAAGAGTACTATTGAACATCAAACTGAAGATTACACCAAAAATGGGACAGTTATGATTACTGAGCTCATGCCAGATACGATAAATGTGAATGGGAAAGATGGATATGAATTTATAGAGATATACAATAATTCAAGTGAGGCAATGCAACTGAAAGACTATAAACTTATTTATAAGTACTCAGAAGCAGGAAGTGAAGATTGGCATTTTACAGAAAATGCGACAATCCCATCAAAAGAAACGAAAGTGTTTTGGATTAAAAATGAAGGAAATGTAGAGTTATCAAAACAAGATTTTATTCAAGCATACGGTGGAAATATAACGGAAGAACAAGTGCTTCAAATTGAATCAGACGGAATGTCTAATAGCGCTGGAAGAACCATTCAATTGGCTGATCAGTATGGAACAGTTTTATCATCTGCAACATATGAGAAATCGGATGTAAAGGTTGGGCAGAGTGTTACTTATACATACAAGCCCGAAAGTGTTGGAATGCAAAAAGTAGGTTTGTTTGAAAAAGGAACACCTGGTGTGCAAATACCATTTCAAGTACCGTTAGAGCCAGTAAAACAAACAGATCAAGTTGGCGTTACGATTGAGCATACGGCATCACCTACTCATACAGAGGCGGAAGATTTAACTATTACTGCAACGATTAAAGGTGGGGAAAATGTAGCTGTTTTGTATACTCAAGATGGCAAATTAACACACAAAAAATTGCAGATGAACAAAGAAGGAAATAGTGATATTTATAAGGTGACAATTCCTCAAAAAGAGCTATGGGGGAACTCATTATTCTATAAAATTGTCGTGCAAGGGAATCAAGAAACAATTGAAAAATCCTATGAAACAAAAGTAGAACATAAAAAAATAGATCCGCAAAGCGCATCGCCATTTTTGATTACCGAAGTGACGCCAGACACGACGAATGTTGGGAAAGCAGATGGATATGAATTTATTGAAGTGTATAACAATAGCGAGCAGGATCTTAATTTTAAGGATTATACAATTCGATATCGTTATCCATCTGAAGGACCAGAGGGGGATCTTATTTGGGGATCCACTCCCGATGATGTTGTAATTCCATCGGGGCAGTCTCTCGTATTTTGGGTTATAAATGGTGAAAATAATGAGAAGAATGTAGCCGATTTTAATAAACAATTTGGAGCGAACTTAGTAGAAAATAAAAATATTGTTAGAGTATATTCAAATGGAATGGCGAATGGAAGTGCCCGTGGCATTGTCGTTGCAACAAAGACGGGGAAAGAAATAGCAGCTGCTTATTACAATGATCAAGCAAACCAAGCTGATGTGAAAGCGAATAAGGGGATTTTATATCGCTATCCTCAAGATGGCTCACAAATTATGCAAAAGACTAGTAGTGCAGAGCATAATGCATCTCCTGGAACTGTATTCGAAGGGCAAGTACCGACTGAGCGGGTTGCTTTGAAGGCAGATGCAATTCCGCCGACAATTTCACATAAACCGGCAGAAGGGCTAATTTCTGAATTTCAAGATCATAAATTGAGTTTTTCTGTTCTTGATAACGAACAAGTAAAAAGTGTGAAACTATATTACAAAATGAATTCTAATGCAGAATATAAAGTAGAAAATTTAGTAGAGAATCATGTAGATAAACAATATCATTATACCGTTTACTCACCTGAACTAATTGGAAAAGAGAAAATAACATATTACTTGGAAGCCTCTGATGGCTTAAATGTGGTAAAAAGTGATATGTACTCAGTGCAAATAGATGGTGAGAAAGATAAAGGCCCTCTTCGTCTTAATGTAAAAGATGATGAGGTAGTTGCAAAGCAAGTCTTATTAAAAGGAACTTCATCGTCGGTTGGATCTGAACAACTTTCTCTTTTGGTGGATGGACAGAAAGTAGAGACGAATACATATCGCGCTTTAGAGAAGCCTGCCTATTTTGCTTTCGATGTAAAGCAAACTGATTTGTATTTTAAAAACGCGGTTACGATTGGGAAGGACGTATTGCGTGTATTTGACGATACGTATAGTGATTATGTCACATTAACTGTAAAAATTGATCAATCAAAAATTAAATATAATGAACCGTTCAAAATTGATATTCGCTCTGGCACAAAAACGTCTCCATTTGATGATCGAGTTCAAGAGAACAAAGATGATTTTTATTTAAAAAATGTTCGCCTTGTATTAGCAGATGGAACGACTTTATATGATCCGAACTTTGCAAATCCAACTCAGGAGTTATCAGTTGGTGATGGAGATACATCAACACCAGTATTTACGTTTGAATTCAAAGTTCCAGAAGAAAAATTTATTTCGAATGCGTACTTATGGGATACAAAGCAAGTGAAGGACGGGAAACATCGAATTGCAGTGCAAGATGGTGTGAATAAAGAAACTGTTGCGAATGTAAAAGTTGATAATACACCGCCACAGATTTCTACTACAATACAGAATAAGAAATATAAAGGGAAAATTCCAATTGATGTAACAGTTACAGATGATATAGCAGGAATAAAGAGTAAAAAAGTAATTTTAGATGGGAAAGAGATTGAAACTCCATATGAAACGTCCTCTGGGAAATTAGCAGCAGGAAAGCATGAGCTACATATGGAGGCGGAGGATCAAGTGGGAAATCGTCAAGAAAAAACAGTTATGTTTGAAACTTGGGCAGAAAATCCAACCGACCCTACTCCGATTGCACCTAAAGACGGAGAGGAAAATGTGAGTACGAGTCCGACACTTGAAGCAAAAGTAACCGATCCAACAAACGATGCAATGAAAGCAACATTTTATAAGGGATATGCGTATAAGCCGAATGATACGGAACATATGAAAATTACCGAAAATTCGATAGAACAAGAACCACCACAAGCTTTTGCTGTAAATGGTGAGAAAAGTTTCGATCAAGAGAAGTTAAGTAAAGTTAGTAAAAAAGATGGGGAATATTATACAACGGAATCAACAGAGAAATTTCCATATCATCGCTTTGACGTAACTGTTGCAGATGATGTGAAAAATGATGATACGGTAGAAGTAAAATGGTATGGACATTCTCTAGAAGGAAGAAAAGTTACGATGTATGCTTGGAACTACATGACAAATAAGTGGACAGAACTTACATCGAAAATTGCTGAGGATAAGGACTTTGAATTAAAAGGTGCTGTAATAGCGAAAGAATATGTAAAAGATAAAAAAGTAAGTGTAATTGTGCAAGACCAAATCCCAAGTTCGCCAAACAAGTTTGATTACACATTTGTCTGGATGTCGGATACACAGTATTACTCTGAAAGTTATCCCTATATTTACAAAAGTCAGGTTGACTGGATTGCTGCACAAAAAGATCCATTAAATATTAAATATGTATTCCATACGGGAGACCTTGTTGATAAATCATATCAAGAATTTCAATGGCAGCGTGCAGATGAATATATGAAAGTGCTTGAGAATGCGAAAGTACCATATGGTGTGTTGGCTGGAAATCATGATGTAAATCATAAAGACGAAGACTATACAGCATACTCGAAATATTTTGGAGACTGGCGTTTTAAAGATAAGTCATTTTACGGTGAAAGTTATAAGAATAACCGTGGACACTATGATTTGATTTCAGCAAAGGGAAACGACTTTATTATGCTGTATATGGGATGGGGCGTCACAGATGAAGATATTCAATGGATGAAGGAAGTGTTACAGAAATATCCGAATCGAAAAGCGATTTTATCATTCCATGAATATTTACTTGTATCAGGTAATCGTAGTCCAATCGGCGATGAAATTTATAATGAGGTAGTTAAACCAAATAAAAATGTGTTAGCTGTGTTAAGTGGACATTATCATGATAGTGAGACACTAGTTGATGAAATTGATGATAATGGAGACGGCATCGCAGATCGTAAAGTATATCAAATGCTGGCGGATTATCAAGGAGGACCAGAGGGTGGACAAGGATATATGCGACTTTTACAATTTGATACAACTGCGAACAAAATGTATGTCAAAACGTATTCTCCATATTTAAATGAATATAATTTTTATAAACCAGAAGAGTATCCAGGAAAAGATGAATTTGAATTAGACGTTGATTTAAAACCTGCGATAAAACAAGTTGCAACAGACTATGTAGAAGTAAACGTGTACACGAATGAAGTAATTGGTAAAGATGATTTTGTGGCAAATTGGCGCAACGCAAAAGTAAAATGGGAGAACTTAAAGGAAAATACGACGTATCACTGGTATATAAAAGCTGAAGATCGATATGGCGGTCGAGTAACTTCACCCGTTTGGTCTTTTACAACAGGTAAAAAGGGGTGGAGATGGAGCGTGTTCCCGAGTTAGGGAACACGTTTTTTAATCATAAGAAATTTTTGTACCGTGTGTCCAATCCGCCTCGTTTTTTTGAAGACCGCCTCGTGATTCAATTTCTTTTATGATTTCTTTATAAATCGTTTGGCCTTCTACATTTAAATAAGGCATGATTTGTTGCAAGGAATGGTGAAAATAAGCCAATTCATCTTGTTTCCATTCTTCTTTCGAAATCATAGATAGTTCCGTCATATCGCGTCCAACGTACATGTGTACACCTCCATCATATGTAGTTTGAATGAGCCAAGGAAGATATATGCGCCAATAAAAAAATAATTTTACGGATATCTTTTAGAAGGGTTGGTTACATTATTGATTGTGGAGGTGAGAAAGATGAGTAAAAAACAACAAGGTTATAACAAAGCAACTTCTGGTGCTAGTATTCAAAGTACAAATGCTAGCTATGGTACAGAGTTTGCAACTGAGACAAACGTACAAGCAGTAAAGCAACAAAATGCGCAATCAGAAGCAAAAAAAGCACAGGCTTCTAGTGCTGGCGTTCAAAGTGCAAATGCTAGCTATGGTACAGAGTTTGCAACTGAGACAAACGTACAAGCAGTAAAGCAACAAAATGCGCAATCAGAAGCAAAAAAAGCACAGGCTTCTAGTGCTGGCGTTCAAAGTGCAAATGCTAGCTACGGTACAGAGTTTGCTACTGATACGGATGTACAAGCAGTAAAACAACAAAACGCAAAATCAGCAGCGAAAAAATCACAATCTTCTAGCACGAATCAATAACAAAGAAAAACACTTCTCGATTCAAGAGAAGTGTTTTCTTTATTTGCAGTGTAGTGACGAAAGACAAAGTTTTGTTACTAGTGAAGGTCTCATACTATTCAAATCGATTGCTTTGAGAATTTTGTTGAGAGAGGCGACATAACTTCTAATAAGTCAACAAATGTAGTCAAAGGAGAAGGAGTTGGGAAATTAGAAAATAGTTAATAGAGATGTATCCCGTATTAATAGATAGTGAGAATTTATTTGAAACAGGGGGGAAATAATGAATTCATTTGATAAGTTAGTAGGAGAGCAGTTACAGACAATGGATGAGTTATTGAAATTACAAGCGCATTTAGAGAAGTACCAACAGATCGAAACAAATGAGCAGGATACGTATGATAAAAAAGATTTACATTTTATTCGTCAAGAAATACACAAAACGGAAGAAGCTTTGAAGCTTTTGCATGAAAAATTTGAGCGACAAACAAATGAAGTGATTCATTCTTTTGAAGCTGAAAAAATAATTTCTAACTAAAGAAGTGACGTGTTCTAATATTTTAGATGGAGAAGTCCTTTTTAAATTCATGAAAAAGGGCTTTTTGGTACATCCTGATTTGCCAATGAAGAGCAATTCATTGGCGCTTACGAAAGTTGGATTGTATCGGTTTAGTTTTAAAATTTTGACAAAAAAGTTATAATAGAAAAAAAGTGAATTCGGCTCAATACGTTTTTAATAGGAACGATACGAGTTAAGACAACTTTAGAAGAGCGTTCACAGTGAAAGAAGGGAGCACGTATGGGATTTCCCAAAGAAGGAGAAAAAGTACAAATACATAGTTATAAACATAATGGCTCCATTCATAGAATGTGGGAAGAGACTACAATTTTAAAAGGTACACAAAGTCTTGTAATTGGTGCAAATGATCGGACTGTAGTAACCGAATCAGATGGTCGGACATGGATTACGCGTGAACCTGCAATCTGTTATTTTCATTCAAATTATTGGTTTAATGTAATCGGTATGTTAAGAGAAGAGGGAGTATACTACTATTGTAATTTAAGTTCTCCATTTGCATATGATTCTGAAGCATTAAAGTATATTGATTATGATTTGGATATTAAGGTGTATCCAGATATGACATATACACTTTTAGATGAAGATGAGTATGAAAAACATAGTCAGATTATGAACTATCCTCCAGTCATTGATACAATTCTAAAGAGAAACGTAGAGTATTTAACGCAGTGGATTCATCAAAGAAAAGGACCTTTTGCGCCAGATTTTGTAGACATGTGGTATGAGCGGTATTTAATGTATAGAGATTAGAACAAACCTGCAGGGATTTTCCCGGCAGGTTTGTCCTATTGAGGGGGGATTACATGCAGGGAATAAAAAGATATTTACAATTTGTAAAACCATATCGGTGGCTTATTACGATTACAATTATTATTGGACTCATTAAGTTTGGTATTCCGCTTATTATGCCGTGGTTATTAAAGTATATTATTGATGATGTCATTCAAGGTGGTGGATCACTTAGTGAAAAAACATCCCAATTGATAACGGCAATCGGGATTGCCTTTTTCATTTTTGGTGTACTGAGACCACCTGTTGAATATTATCGTCAATACTTTGCGCAACGTATTGGTAATACGGTACTTTATGACTTACGAAAACATATTTTTGGGCATCTGCAAAAGTTGAGTTTACGTTACTATTCAAATACAAAAACAGGTGAAATTATTTCGCGTGTGATCCATGATGTAGAGCAAACGAAGGATTTTGTTATTACAGGGCTTATGAACGTCTGGCTTGATACAGCTACGATTTTTATTGCAATCGTAGTTATGTTTTCTATGAATATAAAATTAACGCTCGTTGCATTGTTAATTTTGCCAATTTATGCAGTTGCGGTGAAATGTTTTTTTGGGCGTCTTCGTAAATTGACGAGGGAGCGCTCACAAGCATTGGCAACGATGCAAGGTTACTTACATGAGCGTATTCAAGGGATGCAAGTGACGCGTAGTTTTGCGTTAGAAGAGTATGAAAAGGGACAGTTTGATAAGAAAAATAATGATTTTTTAACTAAAGCATTAACACATACAAGCTGGACAGCGCGAACATTTTCTGCGGTGAATACGTTAACGGATTTGGGACCATTACTTGTTATTGCGTTTGCGGCGTATGAAGTGATTCAAGGTTCCTTAACACTTGGAACGATGGTTGCTTTTATTGGCTATATGGATAGCTTATATAGTCCGTTACGCCGCCTTGTTAACTCTTCTACAACACTCACACAATCATTTGCATCAATGGATCGGGTATTTGAACTTTTAGACGAAAAGTATGATATTGTAAATACGCCAAATGCGCTTGAACAAAAAAAGCTTTTTGGTGAAATTGTATTTGATCAAGTTTCGTTTCGGTATAATACTGATGAAAAAGATGTACTACACCATCTTTCTTTCTCAATTCGTCCTGGAGAAAAAATCGCTCTTGTTGGAGCGAGTGGAGGTGGAAAGTCATCCCTAGCTAGCTTAATTCCAAGATTTTATGATGTTTCTAGTGGTGCAATTTATGTAGATGGTGTGAATGTGAAAGATTATAATGTAAGAAATTTACGTAGTCATATTGGTATTGTCTTACAAGATAATTTGTTATTTAGTGATACGATTCAATCTAATATTTTATATGGAAATCCAAAAGCAACGAAAGAGGAAGTCATTGCGGCTGCAAAAGCAGCACAGATTCACAATTTCATTATGAAATTACCAGACGGCTACGATACAGTTGTTGGAGAGAGAGGCGTAAAATTGTCTGGTGGGCAAAGGCAGCGTGTAGCGATAGCGCGTGTGTTTTTAAAGAATCCTTCTTTACTTATATTAGACGAAGCAACTTCGGCTTTAGACTTAGAGAATGAAAGGTATATTCAAGAGGCGCTTCAAATATTAGCTGCGGATCGTACAACAATTATTATTGCTCATAGGTTAGCTACCATTACACATGTGGATACAATTATATATATCGAAGATGGTGAAATAAAAGAAAAAGGTTCTCATGAACAATTAATGCAAAAACGAGGATTTTATTATAATTTATATCAAATTCAACATATAGAAGAAACAGCCCATTCGAAATAAATGGGCTGTTTCTTTATTCATCATCTTTTTTTTCATCGATTTGTAGTTCATTCTCTGGTTTGTGATACGTATAAAAACTATCTACAAGTAAATCAAGATGCTCAACTTCTTCACTGTAATTGATAATGGAAGAAATAAGAGGGAAGAGATGTAACCATATTTTATACGATTCTTCATCATCCTTATTTTGATAGTCCATAAATATATCAATTAATTCTTGCTTACCAGTTTCTACTTCATCAAGCATTTCAACAGACTGTTGTTTTTTTGCTTTACCGATAAATTTTAACAAAACTTGTTCATGATAGTGTGTTAATGAATCTAATTCATTTTGAATGGATTCCTGAAATGACTCAGGCATATACCTCAATTCATTTTCCGTGCGATGTAATGCTTTTAGTGTACTTAATGCACGGCTGGTTGTTGCTAGCATTTGTCTAAATAAAACGAGCTTACGAATTTTTGCAAATTGTACTTTTTTCGTATAGCTTCTTTCTTCTTTGTAAAGCAAGTAGTAATGATTTAATTTAATCATTTTTTCTTTCATACGATCAATATCTGTTTTTAGTGTTGTAAAATCAGAAGCTTGCCTGCTATTCATACGAATCCATTTTACAATTTCTTCTGTATCATCAACGATGCGATGATATAGTTTTGTTTCGTATTTTGGTGGCATAAAGATTAAGTTTACAAGTGAAGCTGCAATAATCCCGACCATAATAGTTGCAAAGCGAAGCAAGGCGAAATCAAAGAAGTTTGCTCCTTGATATTCCATAATAGCAATAACCGTTACTAAAGCAATGGATATTGTATTTTCTAAACGTAATTGTAGTGTAATCGCAATAACTAATATACAAGTTAATCCAATGATAAAAGGATTGTGTCCAAAAGCAAATGCAAATCCGATAGCGAATACTGCACCAATTACGTTTGCTTGAATTTGTTCCAGTGCTGTCAAATACGAACGGTATACAGATGGTTGAACAGCAAAAATTGCTGAAATTCCCGCGAATACGGGACTCGGTAGTTGGAGCAAAGTACAAGCAAATAAAGCTAATGTAATGGCAATACCCGTTTTTAAAATGCGAGCACCAAGTTTCATACCCTACTTAATATCCTTTCTCTCTTGTCATAATGAATGTACAACATGATACTATACATTCATTACAATATGTTAGCAAGTGATATTTTAGTGATATTTTAGTCATATTCAAAAATCTGAGTAAAAATAGCCTTCGCATTTCTTCGTTGCTTCGCTAGTAGGGTAAGTTATGTATCCTTCCTTTTGAATCTGCACTTTAGTGAAAAAAGCCCGCTGAAATTTAGCAGGCTTTTAAATGATTATAGATTACTACGGAATACTCACCTCATCGGTTTTAAACGAATGTAATTGAAATTGTATCATTCAGTTGAAATAGATGGATCTGCTTGTTCTTTTTTCGGAATGATTTCATAAAAGTGAAGCTGAATGTTATCTAATAACGGTGTTAAGAGAGCAACTTCTTCATATTGTTCATGCTCATTTAATACGCGAATGTAGTCTAATAATAATTCTGTAATGTCTGTTTCTCCATTTTTGCTAAGTGGACGTAATGTTACGTTTGCTCCTTTTGCGATTCTTCTTCGCAAAGCAGATTCTGTTAAACCGAGTTTAGGCTGATGGCGTAAATAAACGACACCACCGGTCATGCCTGCACAAATCCATGGACCAGGATCGCCAAGAACGAGAGCGCGACCATTTGTCATATATTCAAAAGCGAAGCCTTTAATATTTGCATGAACGCCAAGATTCCCATGTTCTTTTTCTCGAATTGGTTTTGTGATTCTCCCACCGATAATCATATCCGCTCCAGATAAGCGGATGCCAGCACGTGCATCGGCGTTACCTTGCACATATAAAGTTCCTTTTTGTGCACCGTATCCAAATCCTTTTCCGACAGAACCGTTATAATATGCTCCATCTTTTCCTTTTGCTTTTGTAATATAAATGCCGCCACCGAATGATGTTTTTCCGATGCCATCTTGCGCCCCGCCATTTACATGGATAAATAAGTTTTCACTATTGTAGGCACCTAACCCGTTTCCAGGAACAGAGCCATTTGTATATTTTAATGTAATTGGTTCAAGCGTATGATTGTCATATAATTTACTTCGAACGCGGTAGCATGATTCCAGACCACCCATTACGCGTTGATCTACCCCAACACCAACTAGCTCTTTTGATTGGAAAGAGTCAGTTGTTACATAATCTTGTTGCTGTACTCTGTCTGTTATCGTGTGAGACGTACTTTCCAATGTTTGTAATAAATGTTGTAAGTCTAATAGTTCTATTCCTCGCGTTTGTTCTAGTAAATCAGAACGACCAACAATTTCTTGTAAGTTCGTATAGCCGAGCTCACTTGTTAAACGTTTAAGTTCTGTTCCGAAAGTAGTAAATAGGTGTAATAAACCTTCTACAGCTTTTTCCAATTGACGTGGAACAAAACGGCGTAGTCCATGTTCTTTTGCTTGTGCTTCTGATTCAATTTGTGTTGCAATACCAACATGACAAGTATCTAAGTGACAGCCCCGGCACGTTGTACAGCCAATTGCAATCATGGATAAAGTACCGAAGCCAATACGGTTTGCACCAAGAAGCATAACTTTTAGTGCATCGTTTACACTCCGAATACCACCATCTGCCCAAATTTCTACGTTCTGTCTCATATTTGCTTCTAATAGAGCGTTATGAGCAGCTTTTACTCCAATTTCAACTGGAAGGCCTACATGCTGAAGGGCATGAATACGTGCAGCACCCGTGCCGCCATCAAATCCGCTAATATTAATAAAATCAGCACCAGCCTTTGCGATTCCTACAGCGATTGTTCCAATGTTAGGGACAACTGGAACTTTGACAGCGACTTTTGCAAGTTGATTGGCTGTCTTAATTTCCGTAATAATTTGCGCCAAGTCTTCAATTGAGTAAATATCATGATTATTGGACGGAGAAATTAAGTCTGAGCCAATTGTTGCGTTACGTGCTTCTGCAATTTTGGAAGTTACTTTTGAACCCGGCAAATGTCCACCTTCACCAGGTTTTGCTCCTTGCCCAATCTTAATCTCAATTAAATTTGATGAGTTTAACAGTTCGGCATTCACACCAAAACGTCCTGACGCAATTTGTTGACCACGTGTATGTGGATATTTACCAATCATATCTTTAATTTCGCCGCCTTCACCGTTTAAACTAATCATATTGAGACGGTCTGCTGCTTCTGCATAGGCGCGGAATGCAATTTCATTTTGAGAGCCAAATGACATGGAACTAATAATGAATGGTAAGTCATGATTTTTTACGCTAATTGAAACGTGCTCAGTTGACACTGGTTGCTCTGCTGCTTTCATTTGGATAAGATGGCGAATTGCAATTGGGTTCTTATCTTCTACTTCCGCTAATTTCTCACGATAATTATCGTAAGCATTCCCTTTTGCGACATCACCAATTGCTTTCCAAATGCGAGGGAATACATGAAATGTTTTTCGCATTCTAACTTTTGGATTGTTATAATCAAGTGCCCGGACTTTCGCATCTTCTGCTAAAGATTCAAGTGAAAACGCTACAGTACGTGATCCTAAAAAGTTTGTAATCTGCAGTATGTTTGCAATTTCTTCGTGTAAACCAATTGAAGAGAAGAGACGGCCATAACCGCGCAGTTCATGAATGCCGATAGTTGAAATCACTTTTTCAAGTCCTTTGTTTAGCGCTTTATATAAATTAGAAATTGGTATCGTTGTCCCATCGTTTACGGTTGCAAACATTAAATATGGATTAATAACATCAGCACCTAATCCATATAGTGTAACAATGTCATGTAAAGAACGAAGAGCACCGGATCTTACAACAATGGAGCATTTGCGTCGTAATTTATGTTCAGTAAGTTCTTGGTGTACTTTAGCTGTAACTAAATGTGGATCAATCCATAATTGTTCATTTTGATGAGCTTTTGCATCATCAAGTAATAATAGTGAAGCTCCTTTTTTGATAGCAGCTGTAGCTTCGGCGCTAATTCGATTTAATGCATCATGTAAAGTTTCCGATGCTGGAAAGGTAACGGATAACTTGTAGACTGTGCTATGAGTTGCAAATAGATGTATCAGTTGTTCATATGAGGTGATTTCTAAATCTTCTGATACAGATTGTGCTAAAGCGCCTTCTATTATAATTGGTGACAAAAGTTCAGTAACAAAGGTTTGGTGTCCACCGCTAAATAAGCTAGGCCGCTTCCCCAGTACTGTACGTGTAGAGAAGTGTTCAACCTCCCTGTCACGGTCGATCGCTGGGTTTGTAACAACAGCAACACTCTCTTTTATAAAATCAGCGATGTTTCGTCTGTCTGGATCAAGTGCAGCTAGAGGGGCATCATGTCCGAGTGAACGAATTGGTTCAACGCCTTTTGTTGCCATTTGCTCAAGAAGTTGGATATGTTCACGATCCCATCCGAAAGCTACATATTGCTCTGTTTCAACTTGAGAAAGGTTAGATAACCCTTCAATTTTTTCCACAGCTGGAGTAGATAAGTTGAAATGATAATCTGAAAAATGAATGTGTTGTTTCATTCGTTTATATACTTCTTCTTGATATGTTTCATATTCGTAGAGAACAAGGTCACCTTGGGGGTTCCACTTTAAACCTACTTTTTCTCCAGGGGCAAGTGACTTTGGTTCTGCTACGTATTCAGATGGTGATACAACACCTGGTTCGGAAGAAAAGACATAGGAACTTTCTGTTTCAACTTTCCAAACAGGTCTTAAACCAAGTGAATCTACACTAAAAACGGCTTCATCTTTATAACGTGAAATAATGCCGGCTGGTCCTTGGGCGAAATGTCCCCATGCTTCACGAATATACGTATATAAATCTTGCATATGTGGCTCGTATAATTTAATCTCATTAATAATTGGTGGAAATAATATATCCATTGCTTCAAATAGACTGTAGTTGTAGCGAACGAGAAGAGTTTCTAAGGTGCGGTTTAAATCTTGAGAATCACTGCCTCCAGCAGTAAGTGGTACATCAATCATTTCGGCTTGATCACGTAACTTGGAAATTGTATTAATTTCACCATTATGCCCAAGGATGCTAAATGGTTGTACGCGAAAAAAATTAGATAATGTATTTGTAGAATAGCGATTATGTCCAAGGGTCATCGTTGATGCAATAAGTGGATGTTGCAAATCGTCATAATAGGCAACAAGTGTATCGCCAGCACCAAGAACTTTATACACAACATGGTCGTGACTTAACGATGCAACATGAATTGCTGTATTTTTCTCTATATCGATCGTTAAAGCGAATAGTACTTGATTGATGTCTTCAGTTGGTGTTTCTGAAAGAATGGCAATTTGCCAAAATAAAGGCTCTTCTTGTTTACCAAGAGGACCAAGGGCATCAGAGTTTATCACATCATCACTTTCGAAAATAACAGTGAGATTTTTCTTGTTTAATTTATTATGAATACTGTTTTTTAAGAGTGTAGGATCTTCTTTTTTGTTTAGAAAAAAATGTCCAACGATAAAGTGGGGATGATCCACAATCGCTGGATTATATCCGCTATTTTTTAATTTTTCTTTCCAAAGGGCTTTCGGTAGGTCGATATGAACGCCAATACCATCGCCTTCACCATTAATAAAGCCAGCGCGATGATTCATTTTTACAAGTGATTGTATACACAGATCGATGTTTTCTTTTGTTGGCACATTATGTTTTTCCATAACGGAAACGATTCCACACGCATCGTGTTCTGCATTTACGTAATCTCGAAATAAAGACGGTGACCATTTTGTATTGTTAGGCATCCGTCAATCCCCCCTCTGTTGTGAAGTTGTGAATAATCTGATTTTTAAAAGGCATATATTGCCTTATAGGCAACAAATGAATATAAAATTCGAAATAAAACAGATAATTATGAATAATTATACTATTGATGTGCGATTTATGAAATAGAAAAAAGAAAAAAATAGAGGGCATCCTCTATTTTTTTCTTTTGAATGTGTATTTTTTATGCGTTTGCTAAGGCAGCAAATGCCTTGCCGACAGCTTCGACTGTATATTCGATATCCTCTTTTGTATGTTCTGTTGTTAAGAACCATGCTTCATATTTAGATGGAGCTAAGTTAATTCCTTCATTAAGCATAAGTTTGAAGAATTTGCCGAACATTTCTCCATCTGTATTTTGAGCAGCATCATAGTCTTCAATTGTATCTGTTGTGAAGTAAACAGTTAATGCGCCTTTTAGACGGTTTACTGTAATATCGATATTATGTTTTGTAGCTTGTTCTAAAATACCTTTTTCAAGCATTGCTCCAAGCTCATCTAGTTTTTCGTATACACCTTCTTGTTTTAGTACTTCTAGGCATGCGATACCAGCCGCCATAGAAGCTGGATTTCCAGCCATTGTACCAGCTTGGTAAGCAGGACCGAGCGGTGCAACTTGTTCCATAATTTCCTTCTTACCACCATATGCGCCAATTGGAAGACCGCCGCCGATTACTTTACCAAGTGCTGTTAAATCCGGTGTTACGCCAAGTAAATCTTGGGCACCGCCGTACATAAAGCGGAAAGCTGTGATTACTTCATCATAAATAACAAGTGCGCCAGCTTCGTGGACAAGCTCATTTACTTTTTCTAGGAAGCCAGGTTTAGGCTCTACAATTCCGAAATTCCCAACGATTGGTTCTACAAGAATAGCTGCTACTTCATGTCCCCATTTATCTAGTGCCTCTTTTAATGTTTCCACGTTATTAAATGGAACGGTAATAACTTCCTGTGCAATGCTTTGTGGTACACCAGCAGAATCAGGAGTACCAAGAGTAGAAGGGCCAGAACCAGCTGCTACAAGAACTAAGTCTGAATGACCGTGGTAGCAACCAGCAAATTTCATAATTTTTGTACGACCTGTATAAGCACGAGCTACGCGAATTGTTGTCATAACAGATTCCGTACCAGAGTTTACGAAACGAACTTTATCTAAAGCTGGCATTGCTTCTTTTAACATTTTCGCAAATTTTACTTCTAGAGCTGTTGGTGTTCCGTATAATACACCATTTTCAGCTGCGATTTTGATTGCTTCTGTTACGTGAGGATGAGCGTGACCTGTAATGATCGGACCGTATGCTGCTAAATAATCGATATATTTGTTACCATCTACATCCCAAAAATAAGCACCCTTTCCGCGTTCCATTGCAACAGGTGCCCCACCACCAACTGCTTTAAAAGAACGAGAAGGACTGTTAACACCACCAACGATATGTTCTAACGCTTCTTTATGTAATGCTTCTGATTTTGTGAAATTCACTACAATTCATCTCCTTACAAAAATCTATGTATTATTCTAACATGTTTTTCAAAAAGACGTATTGTTTGTGGTAGGAATGGGAGTTGGGTAAACTATTCGTTGTGGTATCGAGGAAGGGGGGCCGATTATGAAATCGGTAATTGAAGTACAAGGGTTACGCAAAGAATTTACAGCGTATTCAAGTCGTTCTGGTTTAAAAGGTGCATTTCGCGATTTATTAAATCGTAATTATAAAATCGTACCAGCAGTTAATGATGTTTCCTTTACTGTAAAACAAGGAGAAATGGTTGGTTATATCGGTGAGAATGGCGCGGGTAAATCTACCACTATTAAAATGTTAACTGGAATTTTAACACCGACGTCTGGTCAGATTATAGTAAATGGTATGAACCCACATAAACAGCGAGAAGAATTTGTAAGAACAATTGGTGTTGTATTTGGTCAACGTTCGCAACTTTGGTGGGATATTGCAGTACAAGAATCATTTCGTTTATTAAAGAAAGTGTATGGTGTATCGGACGCGCAATATAATGAACATATGGAGCACGTTATTGAAACGTTGGATATTGGGCCTTTGTTAGATAAGCCAGTAAGAAAGTTATCGCTTGGTCAAAGAATGCGTTGTGAATTAGCAGCGGCATTAATTCATAATCCACCGCTTTTATTTTTAGACGAGCCAACCATTGGACTAGATGTTCTTGTAAAGTTAAAAATCCGTGAGTTTTTAAAGGAAATGAATGAACGTTATAAAACAACAATTTTATTAACGACGCATGATATTACTGACATTGAAGCTTTATGTGAACGTGTGATTATGCTGGATGAAGGAAGCATTATGTATGATGGATCATTAGAAAAACTTCGTTCGCAGTGGGGAGCAGAAAAAGAGATACATTTTCAATTTACTGCACCTGTTTCATATCAACAATTATCAGCGCTAATGCCTGATGATCATGTAGTTTGGTCGCAGGGGAAAGAAGAATATACATGGATTGCGAAAATACCGAATGAAGAAGTTGTAATTTCTATGCTCATTTCCAAAGTGGTCCAAGCTTTTCAAATTAAAGATTTGAAAATTAATGAAGTGTCGACAGAAGAAATTATCCGTAATATTTATGAAGAGGGTATGATTCATGGGTAAGTATATTGAAATGATTCGGATTCGTTTTTTAATGATGCTTGCTTACCGAACGAATTACTATAGTGGAATTTTAATTTATACAATTAATATCGGAGCATATTATTTTTTATGGCAAGCCATCTACAGTGGGAAAGAGAATATTGAAAGCTTATCAATTTCTCAGATGACAACCTATATTGCTATTGCATGGATGGCTCGAGCTTTTTACTTTAATAACATTGACAGAGAAATTGCGATGGAAATTCAAGAGGGACGTGTAGCTGTTGAATTAATTCGTCCATACAATTATTTAGGAATGAAAGTTATGCAAGGTCTTGGAGAGGGAATCTTCCGTTTTGCCTTCTTTTCTATTCCCGGCATGATTATTGTTACACTGTTATTCTCATTGCAAATTACAACGAATTTTCAAACCTGGCTGTGGTTTTTCCTATCGTTAATATTCAGCTTTATTATTAATACGCAAATTAATTTAATGACAGGCATGCTTACTTTTTTCTTATTTAATAATAGTGGGATTATGTATGCAAAACGTGTGGTTATCGATTTATTTTCAGGTTTATTACTACCCATTAGCTTTTATCCTTTATGGGCACAAAAAGCAATGGTATTTTTACCATTTCAAGCAATCAGTTATATTCCGAGTATGATTTTCTCTGAGGGAATACAGGGAAGTAAGTTGTATCAGGCTTTATTATTTCAAATGATTTGGGCAGTTGTACTTATTGTTCCAATTGTGCTGATGTGGAAAACGGCGAGAAAACGCCTAATTGTACAAGGGGGATGATGGGATGCTGTATATAAAACTGTTTTTGCAATATGCAAGCCAATATATAAAAACGAAACTCGAGTATCGTGGTGATTTTATTGTTGGATTATTATCTGATTTACTATTACAAGCTGTTAATTTAATTTTTATTCTTGTTGTTTTCGGACATACACAAGCGTTAAAAGGATGGAACCGAGAAGAAGTTATCTTTATTTATGGCTTTTTCTTAGTACCGTTTGCTATCTTTTCTGCTTTCTTTAATATATGGGATTTTAATGATCGTTACATTATTAAGGGAGAAATGGATCGTGTTTTAACAAGACCGATTCATAGTTTATTCCAAATTATATTAGAGCGAATGGAACTGGAGTCTTTAATTGGTGCAGTTACTGGGATCATTGTAATGGGATATGCGGCAGTAGAGCTGCATTTATCCTTTTATTGGTATGATTACTTTTTGTTCTTGTTCATGGTAACAGGAGGTGCTCTTGTGTATGGTGGGATATTTGTAACGCTTGCAAGTATTGGCTTTTGGTCAGATGCGAAAAGCTCTATTATGCCGCTTATGTATAACATTGGGAATTATGGGCGATATCCTGTAAATATTTATAATCGTGTGATTCGATTTGTGTTAACGTTTGTATTGCCATTTGCATTTGTGGGTGTGTATCCAGCGGCGTATTTTCTTAGAAAGACAGAATGGAATAGTTATGCGTTTGCGACACCATTTGTTGGTGTGATTTGTTTTGCGATTGCAATCACACTTTGGAATCAAGGTGTGAAAAGATACCGTGGTGCCGGGAACTAAATAGAGGATTATCGGTTTCCATGGGATAAATTATGTATTGTCCTCATACATATAAGATGAGGTGGAGGACATGTTATGGGGACTTATTTTATTCATTGCAGCAATGGCTGTGTTAAGAAGTATTCAAATATTATGGAGCTCATACCCAGATTCGAAGCGTTTCTTTTCTTTGTATAATCTGACTGTATTATTTCTAATTTATACAACAGTACTTATCGCATTTGGATTAAGTTATGTTGTATTAGAGGAAAGTGGATTTTCCGTCTTAAGAGAAGACGGGAAAAGTTTAAATGTTCATTCTTTCCAGCTGGTAGAAGTATGCTTATATTTTAGTGCGGTTACTTTATTATCAGTTGGATATGGTGATGTAACCCCTATTGGAATTGGGCGCTGGATTGCAATTGTTGAAGCGCTGATTGGATATACTTTGCCGTTTGCATTCGTAGTTCGAACCGTGATCGACAATGAAAAATAAGATAACATTTGTTATAGTAGAAGGAAAAGACAAGGAGTGATAAAGATGGTCGCAGTAGGAGAAATGGCACCGGATTTTACACTAGAAGGAAGTAATGGAGAACAGATTAAACTATCTGATTTTCACGGCAAAAATGTAGTATTATATTTTTATCCGAAAGATATGACACCAGGATGTACAACAGAGGCATGCGATTTCCGTGACGCATACGGGTTGTTTCAAGAAAAAGATACAATTATACTGGGGGTAAGTCCAGACCCAGCAAATAGACATTTGAAATTTATTGAAAAACATGATTTGCCATTCTTACTTTTAGTGGATGAAGATCATAAAGTGGCAGAGTTATATGCTGTATGGAAGCTGAAAAAGAATTTTGGAAAAGAGTACATGGGAATCGAAAGATCTACGTTTCTTATCAATAAAAATGGTGAACTTGTAAAAGAGTGGCGCAAAGTAAAAGTGAAAGGGCATATTGAGGACATCCTTTCTTATTTAAATTAAGGTTTTGTATAAGAAGGAACTGAAAAAATTATTATGGTGTAAGTGTTGTGAGGCATGTGTCTATACACTTTTGCTAATGCCTCATACATTAAAAGAGTAGGGCATACCTCCTCAGAAGATAGTATTCCAAGTGCGATTATTTCGCACTTTTTTCTATGTGAATGTATAAAGGATGGACAAACATACATAAAAATAAGGTTAGGTGAAAAATAAACCACATAGTTACAGTTGAAATATTGACGATTGACAAGAAAAGGAGTACACTCTTTATAAGAATTATAAAATAATAATCCGTATAGAATCGGGGTGCATGACGGTGGTCAAAGAAGAATTAAAAGAAGCGCTAGAAATGCTGAAAAATACGGGTGTACGCATTACTCCACAGCGTCATGCTATTTTAGAGTACCTTGTGGAATCTATGACGCACCCAACAGCGGATGAAATTTATAAAGCGCTAGAAGGTAAGTTTCCGAATATGAGTGTTGCAACTGTCTATAATAATTTACGTGTATTTAAAGAGGTAGGGCTTGTAAAGGAACTAACTTATGGAGACGCTTCAAGTAGATTTGATTATGTTACAAGTCAGCATTACCATGTGATTTGTGAAAAGTGTGGTAAGATTGTTGATTTTCCTTATGGAGGTTTGGAAAAACTTGAAGATGAAGCTGCACAAGCAACAGGCTTCGTTATTAATAGTCATCGTCTAGAGATTTATGGCGTATGTCCAGAGTGTCATAAGGCGTAATATATAATGAAAAAAGAGACTGACGGTTACGTCGGCCTCTTTTTTCATTATATGCACCCATTTTATGCCTTGTAGTTCTTTTTATTGTACTTCTCATCAAACTCTTTTCCTTCTAGAGTACGATCAAGCGTTAAGGGTTGATTGCAGTGCATACATGCATCTACTCGTCCGAGCATTTTTGTAGGTTTGTTACAACTTGGGCACATGATTTGCACAGTTTTTGTAGATAACATACCAATCCAAAAGTAAACGACGGTGCTAGCGATAACTGCGAAAAAGCCAACCATCATAAGAATGGTCATAATAATAATATTTTCCCGGAAAAATACACCTAAGTATGCAATGAAGAGTCCAATAAATACTAAACTTAATGCGAAAGTCCGAATTTTATTGATCTTGTTCGAATATTTAATCCCCATTCCCATCACGCTCCTATAGCAATAATATAACATACAATTTTGAATTTTTCGTTTAAAAGAAGTGGCGGTCAGTAAAAAGATGAAAAGGAAAAGAGATAAGCGGGATGTGAAATTTTTTTATAAAAAGTATTGACCGTATATAACCTGCATGATATATTAATAACCGTCGCTGATGCGAAACAGCAGGAAGCGAAAAAGAAATTGAAAAACTTAGTTGACATCGAAATACAAAGATGTTAACATGAGGAAGTCGCAAATGAGCGACAAACGAGTTCTTTGAAAACTGAACGAAACAAACAACGTGAAACGTCAATTTTTATTTTAGATGCTAGACAAACTAACTTTATTGGAGAGTTTGATCCTGGCTCAGGATGAACGCTGGCGGCGTGCCTAATACATGCAAGTCGAGCGAATGGATTAAGAGCTTGCTCTTATGAAGTTAGCGGCGGACGGGTGAGTAACACGTGGGTAACCTGCCTATAAGACTGGGATAAC
>NZ_AXVB01000018.1:0-91349 GCF_000482345.1 Bacillus sp. UNC437CL72CviS29
TAACTAATCTTCGCCCATCCATTTGCTTTTCCTAGGATTGTTACTTTTTCATTTTTTGTAACATATCCAACAATCGAACTTCCCAAAACAGGATTATTTCTTACATTTAACCGTGTTGCTGTAACAACACCTGTTTCTCTTTTTTCACTATTAATTGTTGGTTGTTGTTTTGTTTCAACATTTGGCTCTGATACTTTCATCTTTAAAAATTGTAATGAAACATAGCCTTCTTTCCCATCATGAGAAATTTTAGCCCAATCTTTTTCTTTTCCTAAAACCTGTACTGTTGTCCCTTTCTTTAATTTTCCCACAACTTTACTTTGCGTTGTCGGCTGTTCACGTATATTCAAATTCGTTGCATTCACTATCGCTGAATTTTCCTCTTGTGCAAAAGCATTTGTGGAAATAAGAGATGCTGCAGTCGCTAAAAATGTAGTTGTTATGATTTGTTTCGTTGTTTTCCTCATTTATTTATAAGAATATAAATACTTTTATATTCTTCAACCCTCCCTTGCCAAACTCAAATTACTATTTAATCTTAACACATCCACTACCGTTCCTTTTCGGTATTGCTCTATTTGTTCGTAGAAAACGAGTGAAATAATGAAAATAACATCATTTCATCCCACAAAATATATACTGTAAATTGAAACAAACATATAAATAGACCTTTATCTCAAATTTTTCAAATTCGAGATAAAGGTCTATTTGAAAACTTGTATAATTAATACGCCTTGCCCCAATACACCATATGCTCTGCTTTTTTACCACAGCATATACATTCTTGTGCTAATTCTTCTTGCTCAAATGGTATACAACGCGATGATACGCCTGCTTCTTCTTTTAATTTTTCTTCACACGCAAGCTCACCACACCACATCGCTTTGATAAATCCTTGCTTTTCATCAGCCGCTTGCTTCATTTCTTCAAAGGTTGTAACACTATACGTATTTTCATCGCGAAATGCCTTGGCTTTCTTCAATAAAGAATCATGAATCTCACTCAGTAATAATGTGATACGCTCTTCCAATTGATCCATTGATACGAACTCTTTTTCCTTCGTATCTCGTCTAACAAGTACTACTTGATTCTTCTCTATATCTTTCGGACCAACTTCTAATCGAATTGGAACCCCCTTCATCTCATACTCATTAAATTTCCAGCCTGGTGTTTTATTGCTAGCATCTATTTTTATGCGGACAACTTTTTGAATACGCTCTTGTAACTGGATTGCCTTTTCTAATACCCCTTCTTTATGCTGAGCAATTGGTACAATGACAACTTGTATTGGCGCTACTTTTGGTGGCATCACTAGTCCATTATTATCGCTATGAACCATAATAAGTCCACCGATCATTCTGGTTGATACTCCCCAAGATGTTTGATGTACATATTGCCATTTTCCATTACGATCTAAAAATTTAATGTCAAACGCTTCAGAGAAATTCGTACCGAAATTATGAGACGTTCCTGTTTGAAGTGCTTTTCCATCATGCATTAAACTTTCAATCGTATATGTTGCTTTTGCCCCTGCAAATTTTTCTTTTTCCGTTTTCTGCCCTTTAATTACCGGAATTGCTAAGTAGTCCTCACAGAAAGAAGCATATAGTTTCAAAATGTTTAAAGTTTCTTCTTGAGATTCTTCTGCCGTTTCATGAATTGTATGACCTTCTTGCCATAAAAACTCGGTTGTGCGAAGAAATGGTCTCGTCGTTTTCTCCCAACGAACAACTGAACACCACTGATTGTATAATTTCGGTAAGTCATTATAAGACTGAACAATTTTTGAGAAATGCTCGCAAAATAATGTTTCAGATGTTGGACGCACACAGAGCCTTTCTGCTAACTTCTCATCTCCTCCATGTGTAACCCACGCTACTTCAGGAGCAAACCCTTCCACATGATCCTTCTCTTTTTGAAGTAAACTCTCTGGAATAAACATTGGCATATACACATTTTCATGACCAGATTCTTTTAATTTCTCATCCATCACTCGCTGCATATTTTCCCATAATGCGTATCCGTATGGCCGTAAAATCATACAGCCTTTTACACTTGAATAATCAACAAGCTCTGCTTTCTTCACAATATCGGTATACCACTGAGCAAAGTCTTCTTCCATTTTCGTAATGGCTTGTACTTGTTCTTTTGCCATATTCATTCTTCCTCCTTTAGAAAATAAAAAAAGCCCGTGTCCCCAAAATAGGGACCGAGCTTTTGCCGGCGTTACCACCCTGATTCATGTACAAATAAATTTGTACATGCTCTCTTTTTGATAACGGGAACTTCCCGCTGCACATGCAGAACGCAAAGGTAGGTTCCATATCGCCTTTTTAAGAATCTCGCAGCCAAATGGATTCTCTCTCTGCAAAAAAGGTGGGACATGTACTAATCCTTTTTCATCGTTATAACAAGATAAATTTGTTGAATATCATAATATAAATTCCATTTTAAAACAATAGCTAATTTTCTTATTTTTATATATTCTTTTCACTTTTTTCTGTTTTATACTAAGTCTACACATAGGTTTTTCGAAAGAGTTTCATAATTTGATGAGTAATCATACCGATAAGTGTTCCCACTAAAACAAGGAAACATGCAATACCGTAACCCATTCCATCCCATCCGCCAATAGCGAAGATTGTAACTGGAAAGAAAGCTAAACAAATAAGAATTAAAATAAGTGCAAATATAATATCAAACGATTTCTGTGGAAATTGCTTCTTTAATAAAAATGAAACAGTAAATACAATAAAGATTGTCACAGCTCCAATTATAAAAAACACTTCAAATCCATTCATGCCATTCCCTCCTTCCATTCATTCCCTTATAATTTATTATATGTTTTAAAATTCTAAAAATAAACAATAAACTTTCTTTAAGAATAAATTTTTGTGACCAGGTATTAATAGTAATATATGATAATAGATTATATATAATTAGGAGGGATATATAATGGAAAAGCCATTAACAAACCATGTAATTGTTTTATCTTTTGACTGCTTATCAGCTTTAGATCTGCCTATATTACAAGAGCTCCCTCACTTTCGTTCTTTAATCAAACGAGGTGCAATTGCAAAAAAAGTAGAAGCCATTTATCCTTCTGTAACATATCCCAGTCATGCCACGATCGTAACTGGTAACTATCCTAACAAACATGGTGTTGTAAATAATACATTACTTCAGCCCGGCAAGGAATCACCAGATTGGCATTGGTATCGTCGTTCTATTAAAGGAACAACATTATATGACGAGGCACGAAAAGCAAATTTAACAACTGCTGCCCTTTTATGGCCTGTTACCGGAAGAGCAAAGATTGACTACAATTTACCTGAAATCTTTCCAAATAGACCGTGGCAAAATCAAATTCTGGTTTCATTATTTAGTGGCAGCCCATTGTATCAACTAGATTTAAATCATCGTTTTGGCCATATTAGAAACGGATTGTCACAACCTGAACTTGATGATTTCGTTCTCGCTTCCGCTGTGTACACCATTCAAACAAAAAAACCTAATGTTATGTTTGTTCATTTTACAGATTTAGATACACAAAGGCATTATTACGGATTTTCTTCTAAGGAAACAAGGGCTGCTATCCATAGGCACGATGAAAGACTAGGAAAAATTATTCATGCATTGAAAGATAGTAACATATACGAGGAATGTACCATTATCGCCCTTGGTGATCATAGCGCTCTAAGTGAAAACAAAGCAATTCAACTAAACGTTCTTTTTCATCAAAAGGGACTCATCTCTGTTAATAAAAAAGGAAAATTACTAGATTGGAAAGCTTATTGTCAAAGCTGTGATGGCTCCGCTTACGTGTATGTAAAGGATAAAAATGATATCCACACTATACAAACTGTCCGACGTCTTCTTGACGAACTTCTTCAAGATAAACAAAATGGAATTGAATTTATACTCCATGATGAAGATGCAAAAGACCGCGGTGCAGATGCAAATTGCCTTTTTATGCTTGAAGCACGTGAAGGCTATTACTTCACCCAAAACTATACAGGAGACTTTATAAAGGAAATCACGGAAAAAGATGTAACCCCTAGTAAAAAATACACGTTTGGTGCACATGGCTATTCTCCAATAAAACCAAACTATGAAACCATCTTCATGGCTGCTGGAAAAGGCATTCGTCAAGGTACGATTATTCCCTATATGCGTCTCATTGACGAAGGACCTACCATCGCACGGTTACTCGGATTACACCTTGGTGAAACCGATGGAACTGTAATAGAGGATTTACTTCAATTGTAAAGAAATGTGTATATATGTAAAAATTACGTAAAACTTATCTCTGTTTCTCTTTTTACAACTTTTATTTTTGTACACTATTGTTAGAACAAACTTAAGGAGGAACACTATATGAAGAAAATGTCCAGGCAAGAAAAAAGCTGGATATTGTATGACTGGGCAAACTCGGTATATTCTCTCGTCATTACAACTGCACTATTTCCTATTTATTTCAAAGCTGCAGCAAAAGAAGCAGGTCTGTCCGGAGCGACCTCAACAGCTTTTTGGGGATATGCAAATTCTTTCGCTACGCTTTTAATTTCTATCCTTGCCCCTATTCTCGGTACAATTGCCGATTATAAAGGATTTAAAAAGCGCTTTTTCACATTCTTTTTTGGACTCGGTATTATATTTACAAGTATGCTAGCTGTTGTGCCAACTTCACAGTGGTATTTACTACTAGGTTGCTATATGCTCGCCTTAGTTGGATTTGCTGGAGCAAACATTTTCTATGATGCATTTTTAATAGATATCACAACAGAAGATCGAATGACTCGGATTTCGACTCGGGGTTTTGCATTAGGCTATATCGGAAGTACAATTCCTTTTATTGGATGCATGACTCTAATTATCCTTGCCCAAAAAGGAACAATCCCATTATCAGTTGGTATTGCCAGTCAAATTTCCTTTGCAATTACAGCTCTTTGGTGGGGATTATTTACGATTCCGATGCTCAAGAATGTGGAACAAACGCATTATATTGAACGTCACCCAAAACCCATCACAATGAGCTTTAAGCGCTTAGCTAATACCTTTAAAAATATCCGTCAATATCGCACTGTATTTTTGTTCTTGCTTGCTTATTTCTTCTACATTGATGGCGTCGATACAATTATTACAATGTCCACAGCTTATGGCACAGACCTTGGTATCAGTGCGACAAACTTACTTATTATTTTATTTGTAACACAAATTGTTGCTTGTCCATTCGCCTTGTTGTATGGGAAACTATCTGAAACGTTCAAAGACAAGAAAATGATATATGTCGGTATTATTATTTATATCATTATTTGCATATATGCTTATTTCTTAAAAACAACTCTCGACTTTTGGATTTTAGCAATGTTAGTTGCAACTTCTCAGGGCGGGATTCAGGCACTCAGTCGCTCCTATTTTGCAAAGTTGGTACCAAAAGAATCTGCAAACGAATTCTTCGGATTCTATAATATTTTCGGTAAGTTCGCAGCTATTATGGGACCCCTATTAGTCGGTGTAACAACTCAGCTAACTGGAAGAACAAATGCTGGTGTACTAAGCATTATCATTTTATTTATACTGGGCGGATTCATACTAACACGCGTACCGGAAAATGTGGCTTCTGTTACACCACCTACTCCAAAATCAGAAACACTATAAGAGAAAATGTCCCTTTCTGCATGCAGAAAGGGACATTTTCTCTTATTCCATCGATACCTTTTCACCACTAAAATTTTCACTACTTATACAAAAATAATTGATCAACCGTCGTCCCTAATACTTCTGCTAAACGAAATGCCAAGGCTAAACTTGGATCATATTTATTATTTTCAATTGCATTTATTGTCTGCCTTGATACTTTACATTTATCAGCTAATGCACCTTGTGAAATATTATTTTCAGTGCGTAATGCGCAAATTTGATTTTTCACATCATTTCTCCTAACCTGTAAAATCCTTTTTACAACATCAGTATATATTCGGTACATATAGTTGTCAAAAAATTCCCATACAAAAAAGAGCCTAAGGCGCCTTTTCCAGTAAAATTCCTACATCAAAGAATCCGTAATCCCCTTTTGATTCGTATCCTCTTTTTTATTTCTGGCTTCTTCATTTATTCTCATACGTAAAATTGGCAAAATCGCGAGTAGAATAAGTGACATCGCTATACAAAATACAATAATAAGTGAGGTCGCTTCTTTTAATCCCCCAGCTAGTGAATTTCCAAGTAACATAGTTCCCATAAAAAGCGGTAAAATCGTACCATTTACACGCCCTACCATATTCTCTGGTACAAGCTGAATCATAAGCGTTCCAACAACAACGTTAACACAAGCTAAGCAAATTCCCGTTCCCAATCGCATCAAACTAGTAACCCAAAATGATGTAGACAGTCCTTCTACTAGAAGTGACGTAGCCAATACAATCATACCAAACACAAACATTTTTTTCGGATGTACCTTTGAAGCAAAAACTGCTGCAACGACGCCTCCAATTAGCATACCTATCCCGTCAGCTGCTGCTAAATATTGAACGGCCTCCTTTTCCATACCTAATCGTTCAATAACAAGAAATATTTCTAATGGATTTGTTAGCCCTACTGCTAAACCCATAATTGCAAAAGTAATTGTAATCATACATAAATTTTGGGTTTGAAGGACATATCTCCAGCCCTCTTTTATATCATTCCATAATGAAATACTCTCCGTTCTCTCTTTTTCAACCCATCTGGGTAAATATGAAAGAGTAATAGCAGATAACACGAATAAGCCGATTAAACTATATAGTGATGCGAACAATCCAAGTTGTGTATATACAATCGAACCTACAACTGGACCAAAAATTAGAAATAACGACTGTAACGTTTGGTTAATAGCAATTGCGTTTGCAACATGTTTTTCTTCTACGTAACGTTTAAATATACGTGACGATGAAGGCTGAGAAAATTGCCCAACAATTGCTGAAACAAGAGTTGCAAAAAATATAGCCTGCCAATAATCCATTTTTAACAGTGAAATAATCCCTATAATGGATAACATACTTAGCATATCTCCAGCTACCATCGTTCTCTTAGGATTCCAACGATCTGCTAGCGCACCACCAATGAAGGAAAAAATAAAAATAGGTGCATATTCCATAACCGATAATAATGAAACTGAAACAGGATCATTATTTGTTCGCTCCATAATGAAATACAACAATGCCATATTTCGAATCCAAATCGCAAACTGCTGTAAAATATCAGACGCCATAACAAGCATAAATGCCCGATTTTTAAATAACTCTTTCATGTTATTCCTCCCTTTATAAACCGACCGTTCAGTCTAAATTAATATGAAAGAAAAGCTGCTGATTTATGATTCAGCTGCCAGTCCTTGTAATAATACATCAATTGCTTTTTTGTAAATTCGCTTCATTTCTACAGAATCTAACTCGTAGTAAAGTACACCAAGCCCAGATAGTAAACCATTCACAATATACATAAGATCCCGGATATCTCCTTGACGGAATTCTCCAGATTTTATGCCTTCTTCAATTAATTTCTCAAAAACACCATATGATTCTCTTGCTAGAACAAGCATTTCATCTAAAATCTCTTTGCTTACAACTTGACTCATGGAAAACTCTTCAACTGCACTAAAAATTGGATGCTGTGTATCCTCTACATGGTACTCTGCAAGTCCATATAATTTCTCGGTACTCGTATGATACTGTTTTTCTTTTTCATTCCACTTTTCAAGCCAATCATACGTATGTTGTCTTACCACGAATAAAAATAATTCTTCCTTACTTTTAAAATGATAATAAATGCTACCTTTACTACGTTCTGTAATTTCGCAAATGTCTTCCATAGATGTTGCAGCGTATCCTTTTTGTGAAAATAACTCTTCCGCTTGGTACGCTATTTCCTTTTTTATCTCTTCTGCACTCTTTCTCATGTTCACACCTCACAAAACCGACCGTTCAGTCTAATAATAACAAATATATAGCCTCTATTACAAGAGGCTATATTCCTTATTTAGGAAAATGTATTTTCAAACCAGATTCGAGGTATATGAATAACTCCAATCTTAAAACCAATTTTGACAATAAATACTCTACCGGCAACTAATCAAACGTTTGTTTAGCTGATTCTATACGAGTTCAAGTCCACTAATCAAACGTTTGTTTAAAAAGAAATACGCCCATAAAGAGCGCTTCTCCTTAATCTCCACCGCCGCCACAGCTACCGCCGTCACCGCCTGAAAAACCGCTATCGCCTCCAAAAGAACTTCCGCAATCATGTGAACTATCATTATCTGATCCTGCAAAGAATACTGGTGTAGAAGCAGTACTATCACCATTACCTGTTTTATAAAGATTTACTTTTCGTTTATTTTTCTTGATCGATTTGGCAATCATTCCAATTAATACTAAAAACAATAATGTTGCTATCACAAAACCCACATAATCCCCCCTTACATATTTTTACTATTATTTTACATGAAAATTTTAAATGGTACCACAATATGGTATACAAATGATACTCAGAATTAATATACTAAATAACAGTAAATACTTTATACATACAAACGAAAAGAGGTTACATTGTATGCACGAAAATCATGCTATACAAACTCTACTATTATCCCAGATAGAAAAACTAGCCCAATCCTTTCATTACGATTTTTTATATGAGGTTGCACAACAAAAAACGCTCTGCCAAATTCTTTTAAGAGATGATAATGGATCAATTGTAGCAACACCACTTAGTTTTCATATGTTAATAAACGAAGTTGCTGGGAAAGGTGAACTGATTTTTTATCACGAACATGGTGAATTTCATCGACAAAAATTTGACATTTATACGGAAGATAGCATTGTTAAATTGCTACTATTCATCCAAGAACGATTACAAGTAAACCAGTAAATAATACGAAAGCAGCCACGTAACACGTAGCTGCTTTCATAATTTCTCACTAAAATAATCTATCCCTCACCCATTACACTTCCAAATAAATTTCCCTCTTATCTTTTAGTAACATCCATTTCCTCCAGATTCCAAACTCGAGTCACCCAAGACTCATAAAAAGAAGGTTCATGAGAAACAAGTAAAATCGTTCCCGTGTATTGCTCTAATGCTTCCTTTAATGCCTCTTTCGCATATATATCTAAATGATTCGTTGGTTCATCTAAAATTAAAAAATTGCTTTTCATTAGCATCAGCTCACATAAACGTACTTTTGTCTGTTCTCCGCCACTTAAAGAACATAGAGATTGCCGAATATGATCTGCCTTTAACCCACATCGTGCTAAAGATTGCCGAATTTCTTTTTGCGTCATATCCGGACGCCTTGACCATACTTGCTCAAGTGGTGTAATTTCAGCTGCAAACTCTTCTTGCGCAAAATATGCAGGCTGTACTCTCTCTCCAATATGAACTGCTCCGCTTAATGGTTCTAGTTGCCCTAGTAACGTTTTTAACATTGTTGTTTTTCCAATTCCATTATGACCAACAATTGCAATCTTTTCGCCTCTTTTCACTTGTAAATTAAAAGATGAAAATAATGGTTCCGCATAACCAATTTGAATCTGTTTTGCTTGTAATATACGGCTCACAGGCTCAGTGTGAATGCTGAAATGAAAATACGGCTTTGTTACATCGTTAGGCTTTTCAACCTTTTTTATTTTCTCCAATACCTTTTCACGACTTTTTGCTTGTTTCGCTTTTCGAATTTTATTTTTTTGGATAAAACTCTCTAAATTTGCAATGTCTTTTTGCTGTCTTGTATAAGCTACTTGTAATTGTTGCTTCTGAAGTTGGTAGCTTTCTAAAAACCTTTCATAATTTCCTGCGTATCGCTTTATTGTTTGCCCTTCTAAATGATAAATAACATTTGTAATGTGATTTAAAAATGACTCATCGTGTGAAACGACAATGTAAGCATGCTCATACGCTTGTAAATATGCCCTTAACCAATCAATATGAACTGTGTCTAAATAATTCGTTGGCTCATCCAGCAATAAGACATGTGGTTTCTCTAAAAGAAGCTTTCCAAGTAATAACTTTGTACGCTGGCCGCCACTTAGTTTTGAAACATCTTTTTTCATACCTAAGTCTAATAAACCTAAGCCAGCTGCTACTTCTTCTATTTTTGTATGAACTTGATAAAAATTTGAGCCTTCCAATATATTTTGTAATTCTCCATATTTCACTAATAACTTTTCTAACTCCGTTTCCTTTCCCATCTTTTCAGCAAGTGTTACCATTTCACGTTCAATTTCATAAAGATGAGAAAAAGCGCTTTGTAAATATTCTTCAATCGTTGTTCCCTCTTGTAAATCAATATGTTGCTGTAAGAAACCGATCTTCACATGTGGAAACCATTCAATCGTTCCAGCATCAGGCAAAATTTCTCCTGTTAACAGCCGAAGCAATGTTGACTTTCCTGCACCATTATTTCCAACAAGTCCAACATGCTCCCCTTGTAATAATCGAAAACAAGCATTATATAAAATGGTTTTATCTCCATACGTATGCATAAGATTTTCTACTGTTAATACGCTCATTTTTGTTCTCTCCTTTTCTTTATAACTAACAAGCCAAATAGAGAGAACAGCAAAATAAAGATCTTATTTAATTGTGTATACATGAAAAAATGGGTAAGGTGAATACACCTTACCCATTACAATTTCACTTTATTATCGTAAAAAAGGATTAAGGTTCTTTACCTGCTGTCTTCAATTTGGCCTAAACTTTAAAAATGGGCAGACTCCTCCCATATCAAGCTAAAACCATTTGAAGAACAGTTGATAAAGTCATTTTATCCTTTCACTCCTTTGTAAATCATTATTGTTCTATAACAAGCATATACCATGCTCTTATATTTTATTCGTTATAAATCTGTTTGTTCCTCTTTTTCACTAAAAATTTCTTCATACATTTTCTCCATTACATATGGACTTGTAAAATCAAAAGTTAATGATTTCCACATATGGATTCTTCTCTGCAATTCTACTCCATACTCTTTACTTGCTATCTTCTTTACTTCTGGAACGTGCTCTTCTTCCTCAAATTGTTTTACCGACTTCTGTTCACCTGTTGTATAATCTGTTAAACAGCTGATAACTCCTCGGCCATGTTCTTGTGATTGTTCTTCTAAATCAAACAGAATTGTATGTATACATCCAGTTACAAGAAACATTTCTCGATGAAGATTTCCTCTTGCTTGCTTATTCATCATTCGATAAAAAGTATTTTTCAATTCATAAAACGTATCTTTCGTATCAAATTCATCATATTTCTTACGAAGCAGCATAATTTTGGCTAACTCCGCTCTTGCGTCCATACATTTTAATAAATCTGTTACGAAAGACATCGCATGCTCTACGTATCCTTTTTGAATCATAGAATCTGTAAATTCATCGAATATCTGCTCGAATTTCCCTACTAAAAAATTCCCCGTCAATTCTGGTGTTTCTTCTAAAAATTCGTTACGTAATTTCATAAAGTCAACTAGCTTTTCCACTTCTTCTGCTGTTACATCGGAATCTTCCACCAAACCAAGCTGCATCATGCTAATCTTGTTCTTCAATTGCGGCTTTATCTCTTCTACACTATTTACGTTTAATTCATCTATCATTTGTTGAATTGTTTTATCCATCATATCTCCTCCATACAAAAAGCCTCTTAACAATCATTATACCAAAAATTGTTAAGAGGCTTTTTTTACTTCCGCATATAAGGAGCTAATATCCCTAAAATCTCTGCTTTATCTTCTTTTAACTCAAGGGATGTTAACATATCCATCGTTCGAGGACGAGGTAAATTAACCTTCACCTCACCTACAATTGTTGCTGGTCTTTGTGACATAATGAATACACGATCAGATAACAGAATCGCTTCATCTAAGTCATGCGTTACCATTACAATCGTTTGCTTCTCTTGATGCCATGAATCTAAAAGCCAATGATGCACTTCCATTTTTGTAAATGCATCTAACTTACCAAACGGTTCATCAAGTAACATAATCGGCTTTTCACATAAATAAGTACGAAGAAAACTAATCCGCTGACGCATACCACCAGACAATGCATCTGGATGATGATTTGCATATTCAGCTAAACCAAACTGCTGCAAGGCTTCCATTCCTTCTGCAAGTCGCTCTTTCTTTGGCTTCCCATCAATTTCTAATGGAAGAACAATGTTTTGTAGTGCTGAGCGCCACGGAAGCAATAGATCTTGCTGCGGCATATAGCTTACAATATCCTGTTTTTGAACAAGAGTATCGTTGTAAATTACCTGACCACTAGTCGCCTCTTCAACGCTCGCAATCAGATTTAATAACGTACTTTTCCCGCAACCACTTGGGCCTACAAATGAGACAAACTCACCTTCTTGTATAGAAGCGCTAATCTTTTCTAGTACATTTTTTCCATCAAATGCTTTCACAACATCTTTTATTTGTAATCCGCTCATTTTTCACTTGGAAGGAATTCATTTGTAAATGCATCTTTTACATCAATTTTCTTTTTAATCACTTTATTATCGTGTAAGAAATTCATGTAATTCGTCCAAACTTCTTCCTTCTGTACTCCCCATGCTTTCGCATCATCTTGATACTTCGTGCTTAACCACTTTTGACTCTCTTGTACTAACTCTTTATTAATGTCCGGTACATTTTTTATTAAAATATCAGCTGCTTCTTTTGGCTCTTTAATTGCAAAGTTATATCCCTCTGCCGTTGCGTTCATAAATTTTTTCACAAAATCCTTATTTTGTTTTGTGTTCTTTTCACTTGTGATAATGACAGGGCTATAGAAATCTAATGCTGGATCTAGACCTTTTACCATGATTGTATTTAATTCTTTTCCTTGTCGTTTTGCTTCAATACCGTCCCAGCCATAATAAATCCATTCAAAATCTGCATCTCTACCAATTGATTTAAAGAAATCTGTTTGTCCAAGAACGATCTTTTCTACTTTATTAAAATCAGCTTGATGTTTATTCATAATTGTTTTCAGTGTTGCTTCTTCTGCTGGCGCTCCCCAACCCCCATAACGCTTTCCTTCAAAATCTTTCGGAGAAGTAATATTATCTTTTTTCAACGATGCAAATGCAGATGTGTTATGTTGAATAATTGCTCCAATCGAAACAACTGGTATTCCTTCAACACGAGCTGATGTTACATTTTCTTGATAACTCACACCGAAATCCGCTTTTCCTGATGCAATCATTTGCTCTACCGATACGTTATCACCAGGCTGAATAATTTCTACATCTAAACCTTGCTTTTTATAGTAGTCTTTCGTCTTTGCTACATATAAACCAGTATGGTTTGTATTTGGAAACCAGTCCAAAACAACTTTTACTTTCTTTTCCTTATCTGTACTCTCTTCTTTCTTCGCTGCATTACAACCGACAACACCAACTGCAAGTATTGCGGCTAGCATAACTTTCAAACCTTTTTTCATTTTCTGCCGTCCTTTCTGTATATCCATGGTGCTGTTAGTCTTGCCATAAATTCTACAATAAAATACAAGAACAATGTGACCATGACAATAATTGCTGCGATACCAAATACACGAGCTGTTAAAAAGGATTTTGTTGCACGCGTAAGCATGACACCTAATCCTTCACTCGCACCAAGCCACTCCCCAATAATTGCTCCCATCACACTATATGTAACAGCTATTTTTAGTCCTGAGAAAAAATACGGGAGCACAGCTGGGAATTTTACCTTCTGATAGATTTGCCATTTCGACGCTCGCATTGTTTGTAGTAACTTGAGCATATTTTTATCTACTGTTTGAAAACCTTCTAAAATACTAAGAGCAATTGGAAAGAAACAAACAAGAATAACGACCATCACCTTTGGAAGCATGCCATATCCAAACCAAATAATAAATAAAGGTGCTAGCACGACAATCGGAATGGTTTGTGAAATAACGAGTAACGGATTAATTAACAAACGAAACAATGGAATAACGTCCATAATAATTGCAATACTCGTTCCAAGTAAAATCGCAAAGAATAATCCGATGATAACTTCTTGCAATGTTTGTATTATATTTGGTAGTAATAAATCCTTCATTCCAATCAGTTCCTGTACAATAGCAGAAGGTTTAGGCAAAATCCACTGTTCAATTTGAAATAATGAAACAGATCCTTCCCATATGGCAATGAGAAGGATTAGCCAAAGCGCTGTAATTGTTATATTAGATCGTTTCTGGTTTTTCATATTCATCACGGTACTTCCAAACTTTCTCATCAATCGTTACACCAGTGCTTGGACGATAATGAATTTTAATAGACGTAATCACTTCTTCTGCCCCAGCATCAACACAAGCTTGTTGTGCACGTTTGATCACGTCGAGAAGCACATCTAATTCTCCTTCTAGCGTTGTTTCCATCGCACCTACTTCATAACGAACACCAGATTGTTGTACGACTTCAATTGCTTTATCAACAACGGCATACACATCTTTCGTTTTTGCTTGTGGTACGACTGAAAATGAAATGGTAACTTGTTGTGACATACTAAAATCCCCCTTGCAAAATATGTTTTGTAAAAAGAAAAGGCTTTCCCACGAAATACGTAGGAAAGCCTTGCATGCAAGTTATTATACAATAACATCTGCTTACATCACTTTAAGTAACTCCCTACGCTGGCATTATCCAGATCAGGTTGAGGGTCGATGCTCACTTACATCCTCTCAGCCAATTGGCTCCCCGGTTTTAATTCGTTTTCATTGTAGCATGATTTATTTTTTCAAACAAACAAATCACATTTTTTCATCACTTTACACTTAATTTTCTTGAAATAATGTCACAAAATGTAGTGAATGTTACTTTTTACGTGTTATATAATAAAAAAGGTTTATATAACAACTTTCTCTTTGTTTAATTTAATAATTATCAGTTAAATTTAAATTATTCAAAAATATCTTACCATATGAATTTCGGAGGTAGTTTATCATGTTTTGGCTACAATTTCTTACCTTGCTTCTCTGTATTTTTATCGGTGCACGCCTTGGTGGAGTTGGACTAGGAGTAATGGGCGGAGTTGGTATGGCAATACTCGTATTTGTCTTCCACTTACAACCAACAGCTCCTCCTATTGACGTTATGCTGATGATTTTAGCAGTCATTACAGCTGCGGGTGCCCTGCAAGCTGCGGGTGGAATGGATTATCTTGTCCATCTCGCAGAAAAAGCACTACGTAAAAATCCAAAGCGCATTACATTCTTTGCTCCTATTGTAACTTATTTATTTACGTTATGTGCTGGAACTGGTCACGTTGCCTATTCTGTACTTCCTGTTATCGCAGAAGTATCACGAGAGTCAGGAATTAGACCGGAACGCCCAATGTCCATTGCCGTAATCGCTTCACAACAGGCAATCACAGCAAGCCCAATCTCAGCTGCAACTGTGGCCCTATTAGCGATGCTAGCTGATTATAAAATTACATTGTTAGATATTTTAAAAGTAAGTATTCCTTCTACTTTTATCGCTTGCATGCTAGCTGCTTTCGTTGCAAGCAAAATGGGTAAAGAGTTAAATGAAGACCCAGAATACTTAAAACGATTGAAAGAAGGCATGATTCCGAAACTTGAAGAAAAGAAAGAATTTATCGGTGCAAAAGGTGCCAAGTTATCTGTTATTCTTTTCTTATTCGCTACACTTTTTGTTGTCCTTCTTGGTTCATTCGAAGCACTTCGTCCAGGATGGATGGTAGATGGAAAATTAGTGCGTCTTTCAATGCCAAATACAATTGAAATGGTTATGCTTACAATTGCTGCTCTTATTATTATCTTCTGTAAACCAAATGTAGAAAGCATTGTATCTGGTAATGTCTTTAAAGCAGGCGCTACAGCTGTTGTTGCAATCTTCGGTATCGCTTGGATGGGAGACACATTCTTCAACGGAAACTTAAATACGATTCAAGGATCGATTCAACACTTAGTAACAAGTGCACCATGGTTATTTGCTATTGCATTATTTATTCTATCTATTTTACTGTATAGTCAGGCAGCAACAGTACGTGCGTTAGTGCCACTCGGATTATCACTTGGTATTTCACCAGCACTTCTTATTGCGATGTTTCCTGCAGTAAACGGATATTTCTTCATTCCGAACTACGGAACAATTGTTGCTGCGATTAACTTTGATCGCACAGGAACAACACGTATTGGTAAATATGTATTAAATCATAGTTTTATGATTCCTGGTTTGGTTGCAACATTTACCTCCATCGGAATTGGAATGCTACTCATTTCAATTATGTTTTAACATATAAAAGCACAAACTTTTTTCGAATAAAGTTTGTGCTTTTTCATTTAATCAAACGTTTGTTTAAATTTTTCATTCAATAATTTCTACGTTATACCCTTTCTTTTCTATCCCACTTAATACTTCTTCAATATGATTTTTATCCTTCGTCTCTAGCGATAAATGAAGCTGCGCATAACCTGGGAATACCTTTGTTCCAATCCGCTCTAAATGAATATGCAACACGTTTGCTTCAAAACTTGTTACAATTTCCAGTAAGTGTTGCAAATGTCCTGGTTTATCTTTAATCATCGTTGCAATATGAACGAATCGCCCTGCTTCAACCATTCCATGTTCAATAATACGAGTAATGAAGTTTACGTCGACATTACCTCCGCTTAATATTGACACAACTTTCTTCTCTTTCACAGGTACTTTTTGATAAAGTAAAGCCGCTAATGAACTAGCACCCGATCCCTCTACTAATAGCTTATTGCGTTCAAGTAGCATTAGCATCGTTCGCGCTATTTCCATTTCATCCACACAAAAAATACCATCTACGTAACGCTCTACAAGCTGAAAAGTATGCTCTCCTGGCCTTTTCACCGCGATTCCATCTGCCATAGTTGGTGAAGATTCTACTGTAATTACTTTCTTTTCTTCGATAGATTGCTTCATACCTGGACAGGCAAGTGCTTGTACACCATATATTTTCACCGATGGCTTTTGCTCTTTAATCGCCATCGCAACACCTGCGATTAAGCCCCCGCCTCCAATAGGACAAATAACAGCTTCTACATCATCAAGCTGCTGCAAGATTTCTAAGCCTACGGTACCCTGACCCGCAATCACCGCTTCATCATCAAACGGATGAACAAATTTCGCTCCCGTTTGTTCTTTCAAGTCTAGCGCATAAGCTAAAGCATCATCAAATACATCCCCTTGTAATTCCACATGTGCACCATATCGCTTCGTCGCCAACACTTTACTAAGCGGTGCACCTTTTGGCATCACAATCGTGCAAGGAATGCCAAGCATATTACTAGAATAGGCGACTCCTTGAGCATGATTTCCAGCTGACGCAGCAATGACTCCATTCTCCATTTCACCTTTATCAAGAGAAACCATCTTATTATAAGAACCACGCACCTTAAAAGAACCCGTCTTTTGCAAATTTTCCAGTTTTAAATACACTTCATTCTTTGATAATTCACTAAATGTACTTGAATAATCTAGTGGTGTCATATGTACAATGCCTTTCATTTTCTCATGAGCAGCTATAATGTCTTGTAAAGAAATCATGTTGTCGCCTCCGAAACAATATATGTTCATACACGTTAGTTTGAGCGGCACCAATGTTTTTATGCTGAAAAGTAAAACTTTAATCCGTGGAATTGCTTCCCCTGACTATTTCTATCTCATGAATTAAAATTTTGTTGAACATCAATCTCTCACTTCACCGCCTTGTTTTCCAAAAAAAATGTAAGATAAGAATATTAATGCACCAAAATTCCTGCTAAAACCCTTACTTCTGTAAAAACTACATACATCAAATATGAAATGTATAGTACCTTTGTAATTGAAAAACCTTTACCGCAATATAACCACATAATAAAGCTGTATCTTCAATGACTCCTTGAATTGCCATTGAGATTTTCAATATAAATTCTTCATAGCTGCCTCTTTTAAAAGATATAGAACTAAGAGCGTCTTTAATTAGACCTCTTCTTTGGTCTAAGGCAACTTGTAAAACCGCTTGAACCCAAACAGCAAAAGCAGGTGCCTCTTGAATAATTGGTTGTGCAATATAATACCCCATACCTGGCTGAATATCTTCATCTACTGCCATTACAAGCTGTTTTTCTCTTTCTCTCACATACCCTGAATAACTACCTTCAAAAGTTCGAATAATATGTAATAATTCATCTATTTCTCCGTCTCTTGTCACCAAATCTGCTTCTAGCATGCAGAGCGTTCCCATAAAGTCAAATACTACTTGTTCTCCCCATGACTGTAATATATATATCGCATTTGTTGCCGCTTCTTCTAATGATTCAGCCTCTTGAACTTTTTCATTTAATTCTTCTACTAACGGTTCTGCTTGAATCCATTCCCCTGTGTATCGGTGTAAATACCAAAATAAACCCATCCATACATTTTCATATAGATAATTAACTTCTCGCACAACCTCTGGTCTTAAAGACTGATTCTCTACTGAATCCCCTTCGAATAATTGCTGTACAATTTCTTCTATATTATCTGGATTACTTTTTAATGCATCATCTATTTTTATAATGTCATGCTTAATCAAATTTCTCCCTCCCTAAATTAAAACCCATTAAATTTTGGATTGCCCTTTCCAAAAGCATCAAAATTCGGATGATCAATTTTATAATGTGTAGCTTGAAAAAACATTGAGAGTAATAAAAGTCCCACCGATAATATTCCTAATACAATTCCACCGCCTACATGTTCTCCATATCTTCCCTGCAGCTCTGTATTTAAAAAATGTCCCGCAAACCCTGCAGTTCCCCCCCCTAAAAAACCTAATCCATAAATAATTTTTCCAATTACTGTTTTAGGATTTATTGCTTCTTTTAAAATAATTCCCCGGAATTTATAACCTATTATTTTACATATCAGAAAACACCCTACCATTCCAACACCAATTTCCCACATACTTCCCCATCTATACCACGTTGCCATCAAAGTAAATATGCAAGATAAATCAAACTGAATAATACCAAAATAAATTCGCCAGCCTAAATACTTCTCCCACTTAAATACATAAGAAAGTACAGCTAACAAAAAGTTTAAAAGCAAGCCAGAAATAACATATAACATACTATCCGGCCATGTCACTAAACATGCACACCCAAAAACGAACGGAAAAAAAACACTATAATAAATCCCTTTATATAGCCTTATATCTTTTTTTGTGTTCAAATTTTCACTTCCCTATATACGTTATATAAATCTTTCAAGAGAAGATTGAGATTACGGATTTTCCAATTGAATTTCCAATTCCTTTTACTTTATCTGAAATCGAATTTCCAACATTTTTTATAACTGCTGATGAACCTTTTAGAAAATCATTTACTCCTTTTTTAACAGTATTATCTATAAAGTTTCCTACCCCTCCAGAAGATAGGATGTAACTGGCACCTAAACCAACCAAGAAACCAACTGCTGTTCCAACCCCTGGAATTACAGAGCCAATTGTTGCCCCCATCAAGGCCCCTGATGCTGCAGTTGCAGCTGCCCCAGCAGCTACAGATACGGCTGCTCTGCCTAAATCCACAGTAAGTGCAGATGCATATTCAGTACTTAGTAAGCCTTTTCCATTAGACAAATATTCTTTTGTTGTACCACCTACAGTTAATAAGGTCCCAAATAAACCTTTCCCTTTCATAATATTTTTTATCGCTTCTACACTTTTACCTTTTTTAAACAGACTCGTTACATCAAAACTTTCTTTTAACGCACCTTTCACACCATTTCCCAAACTATAATATTTTCCTACTTTTGTATTATCATAGTTATATCTTGTCCCATTTAAACCAGATGTTTTCTTCCACCCTAAATACTGCCTATCTACTATTTTTAGAAAAAACCCTGCACTTTTCTTTAATTTTCCTCCATCTGAAAATCCAGTAAATGGTCTTTTTTGCCCATATAAGTATGTTTTTCCCTTCACAGCATCCGGCTTTATCTTTAAGCCTTTCGCAATTGAACCATATCCAGGTATAATCACTTTATAGTAGGCACCACTTAATGTTTTATATAATTTCCCTAAACCTAACGCATTATCTGCATTTAAATTAGAAATGCCCTTACTTTTCTGCTGTGAAAGTGCCCCTTCTCTATCTGCTTTCTCAAACTCTTCAGCCTTCTGTCTTAGTTTATCTCCGAGCTCATAATATTGCTTACTAATATTTTTAGCCACAGTAGAAGCTTGTTGCATTTCATGTTCAATCCGACTCCTTACCTTTACTTCCCATTGTATTTGGGCATACGAACTTCGAAGTTGTCCATCTGTTTGTTCGATAAAGTAAGCAAACTCCTGTATCTTCTTTGCTAACTGATATAATTTTTCTGGTGTTACTATAATTTTTGTCATCTTGGCAATCACCTTTTTTCAAAAAAGATAGAATAATCAGTTTTAACAAACCGATTATATCATACCATTTTTTACATTTCCATAAAAAGGAATAATATAATGATATACAATTTCATATATGTATTAAAATGACACTCGCGCTCTCAAAATAGCTCATTATTATATAAGAAAAGCAGCTTATTTCTTTTTAAGCTGCTTTCTCTTTCTTATTTATTTACTTGTTCCATAAGTTTCTTCGTACTTTCATAAGGTGAATCTGCTAAACTTATCTCTGAAATAATGGACACTCCATCTGCCCCTGCCTCTATAACAGAAGCGGCGTTTTCAGTTGTAATTCCACCAATCCCAACAATTGGGATCGTAATTCCTGACTCTCTAAAATGACGCAACCCCTTCGTTCCTTGTACTGCTTTTGTATCCTTTTTCGTGCTTGTTGGAAAGATAGGCCCTACTCCTAAATAATCCGCTCCGTTTGCAATCGCAAAACGCGCTTCTTCTATCGTATGGGCAGATACCCCAACAATTTTATCTCCCATTTTTTCACGAACGGATGTAATTCCTTCATCATCTTGGCCGACATGAACACCATCTGCATCTAATTCAATTGCTAATTCCACATCATCATTCACGATAAAAGGTACATCATATTCTTTACAAAGCATTTGTAGCTGCTTAGCAAAATGCACTCGTTCTTCTCCAGCTAAAGCTCCTTCACCTTTTTCACGAAATTGAAAAAGGGTCACTCCACCATCTAGCGCTTCTTTCGTAACTTGCAGTGGATCCTTTTGGCAGTTATTACTTCCCATAATAAAATAGACTTGTAATAACTTAGATATTTGTTGTCTATCTATGCGTGGCATTTCTCTCATCCCCCCTTAGCGAACCCCTTCCACTTCTCCATATTGTTCAACATCATTTGCAGTAACATTAGCTAGCTGATTCAAAAATTCAATTTGGAAACTCCCTGGGCCTTGCTCTACCGTTTTACTTGCAGCGATTTCTGCTGCTACACCATAAAATGTTAATGCAGCAACTGCCGCTTTCACATAATCTTTTTCAACTGCTGCGAATGCTCCCATTACAGAAGTTAATAAACAGCCTGTTCCTGTAACTTTCGTTAAAATCGGATGGCCGTTACGAATGATAACTGTTCGCTCACCATCTGTTACAACGTCTTCTTTTCCAGTAATCACCACCACTGTATCTAGTTCATCCGCTGCTTGTTTCGCAATTCCTACAACATCACCGTTTCCAGTTCCAGCATCGACGCCTTTAATTTCCCATTTCTCATTAATTACATTGGCAATTTCCGCTGCATTTCCGCGAAGCATTGCTAATTTCACTTCACTCGGAATATATCTTGCTACTTCTGTTCGATAAGAAGTAGCCCCTGCGCCAACTGGATCAAATAATACTGGTACATGATGTGTATTTGCAGATTTTCCAGCAATGAGCATCGCTTCCACTTCTTCAGGGCGCAGCGTACCCATATTTAGAACGAGCGCTCCTGCAATGCTAGCCATTTCTGCCACTTCTTCTTTTGCATACGCCATCACAGGTGATGCTCCTAATGCAAGTAAGCCATTGGCTGTAAAGTTTGTCACAACGACATTTGTAATATTATGCACAAGAGGATTAGCCCCTCTTACTGTTTCCACTACTTTTGCGATTTCTTGTATATTCATTCTCTTCATCTCCTAACTTAATAGTGGGAGATACACAAAAAGACACTTTGCGTATGCAAAGTGCCTGAACATGTGCTGTTACACTCTCCCTACGCTGGCATTATCCAACAGGTTCTAATGGTCAACGACAGATTAGTCGTACTCTCAGTCTGCATCCGCAAACTCCCATGTGTTCTTATTCATCTAATTCAGAGTCTACTCTTATTCTAATAAAATAACAAGTTTGTATATTTTTTATCTTTATATTTAGAAAGATATTTTGGCACATCATCTTTTATCACTTCCACCACTTCGCCACAACACGCTTTGATACTTTTCCATAAAAACGAAAAACATCCCCCTACTATTCAAAGATGTAGAGTATTTAATGACTAACAAAAGGTTAGAATCTTCAACATAACTGAATCAAAAAAGGATGTATGCTATATTTAACTTATGGAAATTTGAAAGGATGTTTTAAATATGGCAAAAAGTGTTGTAATTGCTGAGAAACCTTCTGTCGCACGTGATATTGCACGTGTACTACAGTGTGATAAAAAAGGTAACGGTTATCTTGAAGGTAATAAATATATCGTTACTTGGGCTTTAGGGCATCTCGTTACATTAGCAGACCCAGAAAGCTATGATATAAAATACAAAAAGTGGAATCTAGAAGATTTACCAATGCTACCTGAACGTTTGAAATTAACAGTGATTAAGCAAACTGGCAAACAGTTTAATGCCGTTAAAAGCCAACTAATTAGAAAAGATGTAAATGAAATCATTGTAGCTACAGACGCAGGTCGCGAGGGGGAATTAGTCGCCCGGTGGATTATTGATAAAGTTAAAATTAATAAACCTATCAAACGTCTATGGATTTCATCTGTTACCGATAAAGCAATCAAAGACGGATTCGCAAACTTAAAACCAGGTAAAGCATATGACAATTTATACGCTTCAGCTGTCGCTCGTTCAGAAGCTGACTGGTACATCGGCCTAAATGCAACACGTGCATTAACTACAAGGTTTAATGCTCAACTAAACTGTGGTCGTGTACAAACACCTACTGTGGCTATCATTGCAGGTCGTGAAGATGAAATAAAAAACTTCAAAGCACAAACATACTATGGTATTGAAGCTCAAACATCTAGCAAATTAAAGCTAACTTGGCAAGATGCGAAAGGCAATAGTCGTAGCTTTAATAAAGAGAAAGTCGATGCCGTTGTGAAAAAACTTGACAAGCACAATGCTACTGTCGTTGACATTGAGAAAAAGCAGAAAAAATCATTTGCTCCTGGTCTTTATGATTTAACAGAGCTACAACGTGATGCGAATAAAATTTTTGGTTACTCTGCAAAAGAAACGCTAAATATTATGCAAAAATTGTATGAGCAGCACAAAGTATTAACGTATCCTCGTACAGATTCACGTTATATCTCATCCGATATTGTCGGAACACTTCCAGAACGTCTAAAAGCGTGTGGAGTAGGAGAATATCGTCCTTTAGCTCATAAGGTTTTAAATAAATCTATAAAAGTTTCTAAGGCATTTGTTGATGATAGTAAGGTAAGCGATCATCACGCAATTATCCCAACGGAAAGCTATGTGAATTTCTCAGCTTTCACAGATAAGGAACGCAAAATTTACGATTTAGTGGTAAAGCGCTTCTTAGCAGTTTTATTCCCAGCCTTCGAATATGAACAACTAACATTACGCACAAAAATTGGTGATGAAACATTCGTCGCACGCGGTAAAACAATTTTACATTCTGGTTGGAAAGAAGTATATGAAAACAGATTTGAGGATGATGATGCAGGGGAAGATTTAAAAGAGCAAATTTTACCTCGTATTGAAAAAGGCGATACATTAAACGTAAAACTAATTGCACAAACATCAGGTCAAACAAAACCACCTGCACGCTTTAATGAAGCAACATTACTTTCAGCGATGGAAAACCCAACAAAATACATGGATACGCAAAACAAACAACTTGCTGACACATTAAAGTCAACTGGTGGATTAGGTACTGTAGCCACACGAGCTGATATTATCGACAAGCTATTCAATTCATTCTTAATTGAAAAACGTGGTAAAGATATTCACATTACATCAAAAGGCCGTCAGTTACTTGATTTAGTACCGGAAGAACTAAAATCTCCTACACTAACTGGTGAATGGGAGCAAAAACTTGAAGCGATCGCAAAAGGTAAATTAAAAAAAGAAGTATTCATTGCTGAAATGAAAAGCTATACGAAAGAAATTGTTACTGAAATTAAAGCGAGCAATAAAAAGTATAAACATGACAACATTTCAACGAAGTCTTGTCCAGACTGCGGTAAACCAATGCTTGAAGTAAACGGTAAAAAGGGCAAAATGCTCGTATGCCAAGACCGCGAATGTGGACATCGTAAAAATGTATCTCGTACGACAAATGCCCGTTGCCCACAATGTAAGAAAAAATTAGAACTACGTGGTGAAGGTGCTGGCCAAATTTTCGCGTGTAAGTGCGGATATCGTGAAAAGTTATCCACTTTCCAAGAACGTCGTAAGAAAGAATCAGGTAATAAAGCAGATAAACGCGACGTTCAAAAATATATGAAACAGCAACAAAAAGAAGAAGAGCCATTAAATAATGCACTTGCAGAAGCGTTAAAGAAATTAAAATTTGATTAAACAAAAAGGTTCCTACCGTTTTCAGTAGGAACCTCTTATTTTTAATGAATGATTTTACTTCCTTTTGCATTCTCAACGAATTTTTCACTCGATTTATTAATCGGTGTTTTCAGTACGAGTGCAAGTACAAGCATAATTACCACAAAGGCACTCAATACGAGAAGATCTCTTATCACAATATCCCAAAGCATTCCGCCCACTGTTTCACGAATCGCGCTAATTGCATATGTGAACGGTAAGAATGGATAAATTGTTTGGAAGAATTTTGGAAGCATTTGAATTGGGAATGTTCCACCCGATCCAGCCACCTGTAGTACGAGTAGAATGATTGCCATCGATTTCCCAACGTTTCCAAAAACAGAAACAAGTGAATACACGATACAAACAAAGACCCCACCAATAAATAAGCTGAATAAAACAAACCAAAACTTATCAACTACATACGTACCAAGTAAGAAAATATCTCCCATCGCTACAATAAATGCCTGTGCAAGACCTATCGTTAAGAACGTTAAGAAACGTCCAAAGTAAATCTCATGACTCTTATAATTTGCGCCTGGCTCATGTACTTCTACTGTTAATAATGAAACCATTAAAAGTGCCCCTACCCATAATGCAAGCACTGTATAGAATGGTGACATCCCCGAACCGTAGTTTGGCATCGCAAATAATTTATTTTCTTTTAAATTTACTGGTTTTGCAAAGTAATCACTTTGCTGTTCAACATCATTTTTCAATAAACGGATGATGTCTTTTACATCCTCTTCCGACTCAAATTGGCGAATCTTATCTGCTAGTTCCTTAATCTTTTTCTCAGTAGCTGGCATCTCAGCTTTAATATCTTCAACTTTCTTTGTACCTTCTACTAAGCCTTTCGATGAATCTTCTAACAGTTTTTTAACATCTGGAAGACTTTTATTTGCTTCGCCTAGAATTTTAGCAGTATCTTTTGACATTTGCTTTGTACGTTCAATTGCAGCATTAAAGCTCGGAGCGATTTCAGAATCATATCTTGCTAAAATGTCGCCTAATTGTGCTGAAGTACTTTTTGACACTTGGTTAATACTTTCAATTACATCTTTTGCTGGTTGCTGTCCTTTATCAATCGCAGCAATTCCTTTATTCGTTAAATCCATTCCTTTTTGAAGATCGGCTTTTACTTTGTTTAACTTATCAATCTGATTGTTAACATTTTTATCGCTATTAACATCACCTAAAATTTTATTCAAATCATTTAAGACAGGTATCATATCATCAATCATATTTATAGTTGCTTGAAATTGACCATTTAAGCTGTTTAAAGCTGTTTTCGTAGTACCTAATCCATTAATACCTTTATTTTGTAAATCTTCTTTTGCCTTTTTGAAATCTTCTATTGTCTTTTGAGCACTCTCTATTGTATTTCCTGCCTCATTTTTCAACTGTTCTGCCGTGCCCACTGCTTTTTGGAAATCTGCTACAAAAGTTTCATTATAATCTTTTTCAGCTTGATCAATTAAACCATTTACTGCATTTAATTTTTGATTAACAGCGTCTCTTACATCTTGTTTTACTTCTTGACCTGTACTAATTAACTCTCCAACATGTTTAATTCTATCATCTGCATCCTGCAGAGATTGTTTAAGAATAGTTAAATGCTCAACCCTATCTCCAAAGACTTTTCGACCGAAATCCGTTGATGCACTCTTTTGAAGTTCAGTAAAGAAATCAATTAAATACGATACATCACTTATTCGTCCTTGGATGTGTTTAGAAGCATCAGCTACATTTTTCTGGGCTACAGATGGGTCAACATCTTTATTTTTCAATCCATCCATAACACTTTGTGCATATGCAGTTCCCACACGCGTGGAGTTAAAAACATTGTTCACAGTTTGATTAATACCGTTCGCTATATTTTTATATCCCTCTGTATTAACTTGTGGAAGATCTGGAATATCTGGGAGGGCTATATTTAAATCAAACCCTGGATGCATTAAGAAGTCTGTAGCCGTCGCTGCACCATCCATTCCTTTTTTCAATACCGTTAAGTTATTTTTCATAACGCCAGGCGCATTATCTAAAGTTTGACCATTTCTTGCAAAGAATGCATCCAAATCTTTCGTCATTTGTTGTCCATCACGAATCACATTTTCTACTGTCGGTAATGTATTTTGTGCAGTCTTCACAAGCCCTTGCGCTCTACCAGCATCATCTAATGCTGTATTCACAAGTGTATACATTTCCGGGAATTGTGCTTCTAGCTTAAACACAAGATCTTTTACTTTTTCAATACTTGGTAAGTTTGTTTCTAAATCGATTCCAAGGTCATTGAAGATTTTAAAAATCTCACCATTTGCTGTTTTAACAAAGTTTTTACTGATTTCTTCTGCTATACCTGATGCACCTTTTGCCGTAATTTTCGGTGCAATGGCATTAACCTTTTCATTTACAAAATAGTTCAGCTCTGGTTTTTGTGGATTATCGCTAATGACTGTTGTAATTTTTTCAGAGAAGTCTTTTGGAATCGTAATGCTTGCATAATAGTCTCCACGCTCTACTCCATAAATCGCTTGCTTTTCATCAACAAATTTCCAACCAAAATTCTTGTCTTTCTTAAGTGAATCTATAATTTCTTTCCCGATGTTAATATCTTTTCCTCGTAGGTTCGATCCAACATCTTGGTTAGAAACTGCAATCGGGATCTCTTTCGTGTTCCCATATGGGTCCCATGAAGCTTTAATGTTAAACCATGCATATAAAGATGGTAAAATCATAAGCCCTATTACAATTACAATCGCAGCCCAATGTTTGGCTACATTCCGTAAGTCCGTCGTATAAATACGCCATATCTGTTTCATATAAGTTATCACCTAATTATATATTTTTCCTTCTTTAGAAAATGATGCATGCATTTTGCAATTATATCATTTTCCTCGTTGTCGCTTAAAAGAAAATGTACTATTTTCCAAAAACCTTTTACTTACTTCATTATATAACGAAACCGATAAAGTATTCATACAAAATGACCAAATCGGTTTTACATTCAGTAATAACAAATATATAGGAAATGTCATAAGAAATACAAGTATTTTATCTTGGAAATACTTGTATTTGCAGAAAAAAAATCCTCATAGCGCTTACATGGCCATGAGGATTCCTTCTATATTATATATCCAACTGAACTTCTACTCCAAAATGGTCTGAAATAACATTTCGATTTACACCATTGAAAATAACTTTTGAAGAAAGAACTGTTGTTGGTTTGTTGCTTAAAATAAGATCAATTCGTAAGTTCTGCTTATTTTCATCCCAACCAGCAATTTTCCCTTGTACAGTTGTTCCTTCATCTTTTTTCAAAGCTAACTCATATGTGTCATAAAACCCTTTTTGCATAAGGTAATCATATCCTTCACCTTGCAAACGAGCATTATTATTAAAATCACCCATTAAGAATGAAAGTTCATTTCTATTCACATTCTTGATTAAACAATCTACTTGATCCTGAAACGGCTCTTCTTCATCATTCCACCAGCCGAGGTGACAAGAATACAATGTTATATTCTTCCCTTTATAAGAGATTGTTACACTAACAATTTTCCGTGCTTTCCAATAAGAGATATCCTTACTTTCTGATATAAAGAAAGAATTTTGCTTCACAATCGGATGTTTCGTGATGATAGCTAAACCTTCTTCATATATGTCATAACCAATATGCGAGAAATCCCAAACGATATTGTAATTTCTTAAGCCTAACTTCTCAAGCTCTGCAAGTAATACAAGGCCGTAGTTATCCTTTTTCTTATTACCGCATACATTTTGAGCTTTTATAGACTGGCTGACCTCTTGCAAGGCAATAACATCGTAATCTTCTTCTTGAATCGTTTTAGCGAGATGTCTTATTTTCTCTATTTGATTCTCTTCTTGCCAAGAATGACAGTTTAAAGTAAGTAATTTCATTTATTATGCACCTAACATATCTTGAATGTCTGATTTCAACACATCAGCTTTCGGACCGTATACTGCTTGAACACCTTTGTCTTTTACAATAAGTCCCAAAGCTCCGTTTTGCTTCCACTGTGCCTCTGGTGCAACTACATCTAGATTTTTTACTGTTACACGCAGACGTGTCATACAAGCATCTACATCAGCGATATTATCTTTCCCACCTAACAAATCAATAACCTTTGTTGCTAATGAGCCTTCTTTTACATTCGTTGTGCTTTCTTCTGATTCATCCTCGTTATCAATATAGTTACCTGCACGACCCGGTGTTGGTAAATTGAATTTCTTGATTAAGAAATTGAATAATGTAAAGTTTAAACCGAAGAATACTGCTGAGACAACTACAAAGTTAATTAAGTCTCTTGTTAATCCTGCGTTAACCATCATTGGTGTACGTGTAATCAATTCAATAAATCCAAACGCATGAACACGTAAGTTAATAAGATCTGCTAATGCAAATGCAAGTCCTGTTGTAATTGCATATACAATATATAATACCGGTGCAATAAACATGAACATAAATTCAATAGGTTCCGTTACACCTGTTAAAAATACTGCTAATGCAGCTGATAAAAACATTGGTTTATATTTTGCACGTTTATCTTTATCAACATTACGGAACATTGCAAACGCAATACCGATTAATGATGCAGTTGAACCAATCACTTGCCCAACTTTGAAGCGAGCTGGAACAACATTATTTAATAAATCGTTATACGCTTTTGTGTCACCATTTGCTAATAAATTATTCAAATCAGTAATCCATGCAAGCCATAACGGATCTTGTCCTGCTACAACCTGACCAACTTTTGCTCCAGTTAACATCGTATACGTTCCGCCAAGCTCTGTATAGTTCATCGGAATCGTTAACATATGATGTAATCCAAATGGTAATAACAAACGCTCTAATGTACCATATACGAACGGTGCAACAACTGGTGCACTGTCTTTTGATGCCGCAATCCAACGACCAAATTCGTTTAATCCACTTTGGATGAATGGCCATAAAAGTGATAAAACAATAGCAGTAATTGTAGACCAAACAATTACAACGAATGGTACAAATCGTTTTCCATTAAAGAATGCTAACGCTTGTGGTAATTTATTATAGTTATAATATTTATTGTATAAGGTAGCCCCTAAGAACCCTGTAATAATCCCTACGAATACTCCCATATTTAATGCTGGTGCACCAAGTACAGAAGTGAAATAATCTTTTACAATTAAATCCCCTGCTAATAATGAAGAAACTTTCGCTTTTGAATCCGCTAACATTTCAGCGTTCACACCGAATATAGCTCCTGTAATTCGGTTTGTTAAGACGAATGCTAATAGCGCTGCAAATGCACCACCTGCCCGATCTTTCGCCCAGGATCCCCCAATTGCTACTGCGAATAAAATATGCAAGTTTGTAATAATTGCCCAACCGATGTCTTCCATTACTCTAGCAATTGTATGTACTGCATTTACATCCCCAGCAGACATGCCAATTAGCTTACCGATGGAAATCATTAGACCAGCAGCTGGCATAACAGCTACAACAACTAGCAATGCTTTCCCGAACTTTTGCCAAAAATCAAAAGACGTAATTTTCATCTGTTTCTTCCTCCCTCTTATTTATAAAATCCCTAATGATATAGATAATAATTTCTTTTTTTATGAAAACGATACCTCTTTTTTAACGCAAACGTTTTCATAAACCTATTTTAATAAAAGCGTTTTCACATTGCAATATAAATTTATTATTTTTCATAAAAAAAGATGCTACGAGAGCATCTTTTTTTATCAAGAAATACGATAAACCCTTGTTTCATAAGGTTTTAAAGTAATTGTAGTACATTTGTTATGTTCTGTTACTTCATAGTTATTTAAGAGCAAACGTTTGCGTTCTAGTGCGAATGAATCCTCATTATACACCGCGTTCTCTTTAGATATATTACTAATTACAATAACTTTCTCATCATTTAACGTACGCGTATACGCATAAATTTGCGAATCGTCCTCTAAGATTAAATCATATGTTCCATAATTAAATACATCATGCTCTTTTTTAAGTGCAATCATCTTTTTATAGAAATTAAAAATAGAATTAGCCTCTACTTGCTGTTTTTGAACATTAATTTCTTTATAATTTGGATTCATTCCAAACCACGGTGTACCAGTTGTAAAACCAGCGTTTTCTTCATTATTCCATTGCATTGGTGTACGTGAATTATCACGACAAGACGCCCAAATGATTTCCATCATCTCTTGATGAGGTACACCTTCAGCAATTTTCTCGCGGTATAAATTCTTAATTGCTACATCATCATAATCTTCAATATTCGGGAACTGAACGTTTGTCATACCAATTTCTTGACCTTGATAAATGAATGGTGTTCCATGCATAAAGAAGTACATTGCTCCTAAAGCCGTTGCACTTTCACGCCAATACTGTTTATCATTTCCCCATGTGGAGACTATACGCGGCTTATCATGGTTCTCAATATAAAGTGCATTCCACCCTTTATTCTCTAATCCTTTTTGCCACTTTGTTAACACCTTTTTCAGTTCCACAACATCAAGTTCTTTTTTCTTTTCTGCATCCCATAAACTTAAATGCTCAAACTGAAATACCATATTGAATTTACCATTCTCTTCTCCAACCCAAAGGTCTGCATCTTCGATTTTGACACCATTGGCTTCCCCAACAGTCATAATATCGTATTTTGAAAATGTATTTTCCTTAAGTTCTTCTAAAAGTGGCTGAATTCCATTTACATTCATATGTTTATCAAAAGAAGGAACATACTTTAAGCCTTTTGGATTTGGCATGTCTTTTAGACCTTCTTCTTTTTTGATATGACTGATTGCATCTACACGGAAACCATCAATTCCTTTATCTAACCACCAGTTTACAGTATCATATAAGGTTTCACGGACTTCTGCATTCTCCCAGTTTAAATCTGGTTGTTTACGTGAGAATATGTGTAAGAAATATTGATCCGTTACTTCATCATATTCCCAAGCAGAACCACTAAAAATACTTTCCCAGTTATTCGGCTCTTCTCCATCCTTACCATCACGCCAGATATACCAATCACGTTTTGGATTATCTTTAGAAGAACGTGATTCAACAAACCACGGATGTTCATCACTCGTATGGTTAATCACTAAATCAATAATAAGCTTCATATCACGCTTATGCACTTCATCTAGTAATTCATCAAAATCAGCCATTGTACCAAACTCATCCATAATGTCTTGATAATCGCTAATATCATAACCATTGTCATCATTCGGTGATTTATACATTGGACAAATCCAAATTACATCTATTCCTAAATCCTTTAAATAATCAAGCTTTGCAATAATGCCTTGTAAATCTCCAATACCGTCACCGTTAGAATCCATAAAGCTACGTGGATAAATTTGATAAGCAACAGCTTCTTTCCACCATGTTTTATTCATAATAGTTCTCTCCTTTTGCATCCCTTCGGAAATTTATGCAAACGTTTTCGTAACACTATCATAACAAAATATGAGGAGTTTGCAACGAGAATTTTTATCTTATTATTAAATATCTACTTTTCATTAAGAAACAATACTCTCTTCTGATTGACCTTACACATTTTTTATACTGCTCCAAATTTTTAACTCTCCTTTCTCATGAATATAAGCACAAATAAAAAATCATCCCATTTATGTCCGATTTCCCGTAACATTTTGGATGATTAAAGTTTTCTTATCTCTTTCATTTTTAATTATTTCTCCCAAAAATTCCCTTGTTATACTACGCTAATTATATATCTTATGATTTTCATTCAATAACTGCAATTCGATATTTGGTACTTTATTTTCTAATACAGTCTCCCCATTGCCAACTGGAATTTGAAATTCAACTTTCTTTGTTTCATGGCGCTGTAAATAAACAGGTGTTGGTACTTGATAACTTTTCACTTTCTTGTTTTCATCTTGATATAGAACTAGCTGTAACGATTGTGAATGATTACGATAATTTTTTAAAGTGACGACGCAATTTTGCTTAAAATGCTCTCCCTTTTTTTCCATCTTACATTGACTATCTTCTTTTTTATATTCAATTGCCTCTAGTCCTTTTTTTCCTGTATAGTGCCATGTTTTATCAAGGGTTTGAAGTACTTTATTTAAAGTAAATGGCATCATTATAATCAAACTACTTATGCACACTACTTTTATTTTATTAAGCTTCTTTAACCAATTCGAATCATTCTTTTCTAACCATTTTATAAGAAATAGAAAAGAAATTACTTGTAGTACTAAAGAACAAATCCAGACATTCGAAATCTTATACCCCATATAAATATATGTATCTACTGGAATTCCATATGTATGAAATAGTTTTTCCCCGATTAATTCATTGTCGTTTGGTATTTTTATTAATAGTAATACTCCAATACTATAAAAAATAGCTACTAATCGATCATATTCAATCCGAATCATTCTTTCTCCCTTCCCCTTGTTTTTTATTATCGATTTTAGCTAAAATTATCGGAATATACAATCTTTTTATAGGGAATAACATAAAAAAGTTCCTTATAAATATATAAAGAACTTTATTAATATATAATACGAATAAGAGAATTAATATGTAATTTTACTATTTTAATAACACTTCTCTTATCTACTATTTATTATGCAGTTTTCACATCGAAATTTCCTCAAAATAAGTTGGATCATGTATTGTAATTTTTTTACCTAAAACCGTAACAATACTATCATTCTTTAACTGTTTTAATACACTACTCACAGTCTCTCGAGAAGTTCCAGATATTTTGGAAATTTCAATTGTCGTGAGCGGGCATGAAATTACAATCTCTTGACCATTCTGCTCACCTAAATCGTTCATTAAATAATTTAATGTCTGAATGACGCGATCTTGTGCATTGGGGATTGTAATATTTTGCACACGATTTTCGTTAATTGTTAATATAGAAGATAACTGCTGAACAACATACATGAGCTGTGTTCTGCTTGACTTCATCATATCTTCAAAAATCACTGTAGGAATATAATATACTTCTACATCTGTCATTGCTTCAGCTGTATAATTATATCTCTCATCAGTAAACATACCACCATAAGGAAAAATAGAAAGTCGTTTTACATAGTCTTCATATAATAAATTTCCGCTTTGATTCACTCGCTCTAACTTTACAAAACCATCTAGCATGAAATAAATTCTTTCTCTTGAATCACCTTCTAAAAATAAAAATTGACCTTTCTTATAAGTTCGCCAATAAACAAACTCTGTTAGGCCTTTCAATTTTTTTTCTGTTACATGCGAAAATAATTCAAACTGCTTTAGATCTTTAACTACATTCCGTCTATTCATAGAACTCCCTCTCTCTTGCTATATGTTGGAGTGAAACGTCAGGAAAGCGCATTCAAGTTTATTTTATCATAGTTAACCTATATATCTTGATTTTATCATGAATACTTTATGAACATTAGTTATCAAAAAATTACTCATAAGTAAAAAAGAATGAAGTTATTAACTCCATTCTTTTTTACTTACTAGTAATGAAAGAGCTATATTTATACACACACACATGCATCCTGATTAGAAATAATAGTACCTGCCTTTTCTTCTAATGCTTCATATACCTTTTCTAAAGAAGTAATAATTGTTTTTCGTTTTGGATCTGTATTAGCAAAGTTTATAGCAGCTTCAATTTTTGGGAGCATACTACCTGCTGCAAATTGATGATCCTGTATATATCCTTCTAATTCATCAACTGTAACAGCCTCTAATCTCTTTTGATCAGGTTGATTAAAATTCACATAAACATAATCAACTGCAGTTAAAATGACTAGCGTATCAGCATCTACTAATTCTGCTAACTTTTGAGCTGCAAAGTCTTTATCAATAACAGCCTCAGTACCTGTTAAACCTTCCTCAGAGTCAATAACTGGGATTCCGCCACCTCCAACAGCAATGACTATATTTCTATCTTCTACTAATGAATTGATTATTTTATGCTCATGAATACTCACAGGCTTTGGTGATGGAACAACTCGTCTCCAGCCCCTTCCTGCATCCTCTTTAAATACCGCTTTTGTTTCTTCCATTAACTTTCTCGCTTCTTCTTCTGTATAGAAAGGCCCAATTGGCTTTGTAGGATTTTGAAAAGCTTCATCCTTTTCATCCACGACAACACGTGTTATAACCGTTGCTACCTCTTTCTTTATTTTACGCTTTTTCAAAGCCTTCTCAATTGCATTTTCCATCCAATATCCAATCATTCCTTGGCTCATAGCACCACAAGTATCTAACGGCATTGCCGGTGTTTTTTCTGTATCGGCAGCTTTTTGTTGCAATAAAATGTTACCTACTTGCGGACCATTGCCATGTGCAATAACAACATCCACATCGTTTTCCATAATTTTAACGAGTTGCTCTGCCGTTCTTTCTAACGCTTCTTGCTGCGCCTCAGCAGTAGCCTTTCCAGATTGTATAGCATTTCCCCCTAGTGCAACTACGATTTTTCTTCGTGTCATATTTCAACCCTCCAATTGATTTCATTTTTACAAAAGTTTATAAAGTAATACTTCCTGTAATCAATCCGTAAATCGCAAAAAATGCTAAGGCACCAATAGCTACAGAAGATGCCAGTTCCACACGAGTAAATATTTGTTTTGGATTCGTTTGCTTTTGAACATTGTAAAAGATGAAAATACCTGGCGCATATAATGTCATTGTTAGTAATAAATAATCTAAACCCGCTGCATACACTAACCAAACTCCATAAATACTTGCCACCAAACCAATGATTATATTTTTTGTTCGATCTTTTTCTTCAGATTGTAAACTATACTTAAATTGATAGAATGCTGACAAAGCATAAGGAATTAAAATAGCAGAGGAAGCAAGAGAAAATGCAAAGTTATATGCTTGATCTGAAACAACAAATGTTAATAAGAAAATTTGAATTAAGCCATTTGTTATCCATAATGAATTTACAGGAGCTTTGTTTTTATTTTCTTTCGCAAACCACTTTGGAAACACTCCGTCTTTAGCAGCTAAATACGGAATTTCAGATGCAAGTAAAGTCCATCCTAGCCAAGCACCTAATACAGAAATAACTAAACCTAAGTTAATAAAGATAGCGCCCCATTTTCCGACAACACTTTCAAATAAATACGCCATAGCTGGGTTTTTTAGATTCGCAACATCTGCTTGTTGCATAAGTCCAAGAGATAATAATGTAAGTAAAATATAAATGATAAGTGTGCCAATTAATCCGATAACAGTTGCTTTCCCAACATCACTTCGGCTTTTAGCACGACTGGATAAGACAACAGCCCCTTCTACACCGATAAATACCCAAAGAGTTACAAGCATTGTACTCTTAACTTGGCTTCCTACCGCTCCCCAAGAAAAAGAACCTGCTTGGCCCCAAAATCCATCCAAGAAAATATCAAAGTGAAAAGCGAAAATACCCACCACAATAAATACAAATACAGGCACTAATTTTGCAATTGTTGTGACTAAATTTACTAGTGCTGCTGATTGTACGCCGCGTAAAATTAGCATGTGAACACACCATAGCAATACGCTCGCTCCGATAATCGATGCTACATTTTGTCCACCTTCAAAAACCGGAAAAAAGTATCCAAGTGAAGAAAATAGCAATGTACCGTAAGCTACATTACCAAGCCAAGCAGACAGCCAATACCCCCACGCACTATTGAATCCCATAAAATTACCAAATCCTGCTTTTGCATAACTAAAGATACCGCCATCTAAATCTGGTCTTTTTACCGTTAAATTTTGAAATGATAATCCAAGAGCAATCATCCCGATTCCCGTTATCACCCAACCGATAATAATAGCCCCGGAGCCAGCACCTTTTGCCATATCGCTTGCTAAGTTAAATGCCCCACCACCTATCATGGAACCAACAACAAGAGCTGTTAAAGTAAATAATCCTAATTTCTTTTCTTCACCCATTACACTCACCTCTCTTTAATTGCAATAAGAATAAACTCAATAGTGAATGATAGTGTCTAAAGGAGTAAAGAAGGAAGGAAGATCTCCTTCCTTCTTTACTCCATATTTCCTAGAGTAGCAGCCATAACCGCTTTAATTGTATGCATTCTATTTTCTGCTTGATCAAATACTTTTGAATGCTTACTGCGGAATACTTCGTCACTTACCTCCATTTCTTTTAATCCATATTTTTCATATATATCTTCCCCATACGCTGTTTCTACATCATGGAATGCGGGTAAACAATGTAAGAACATCACATTATCATTTCCAGTCTTTCTAATCATCTCCATATTTACTTGATAAGGTGCCAATAGTTCAATACGTTCAGCAAATTTGTCTTCTTCTCCCATTGATACCCATACATCTGTATAAATTACGTCTGCACCGGCAACGGCTTCATCTACATTACTTGTTACCATAACTTGATCATTATATTTTTTAGCTGTATCGATTATTTCTTGTGCTGGGAATAATGATTCTGGCGTACAAATACATACGTTCATCCCTACAATCGCTCCGCCGACTAACAAGCTATTTGCTACGTTGTTCCGTCCGTCTCCAACGTATACAAGCTTAACATCTTTTAAACGTCCGACATGCTCTTTAATTGTTAACAAATCTGCAAGTGTTTGGGTTGGATGCCACATATCTGTTAAACCGTTCCATACAGGTACACCGGAGTTTTCAGCTAAAGATTCCACTGTTGCATGAGCGAAACCACGGAACTCAATTCCGTCAAACATACGTCCTAAAACTTTTGCTGTATCTTCAACTGATTCTTTCTTCCCAAGCTGAATATCATTTTTACCTAGGTATTCAGGATTTGCCCCTAAATCCGTACATGCCACCGTAAATGCACACCGTGTACGAGTGGAAGTTTTTTCAAATAAAAGGGCTATATTTTTACCTTCTAAATAACGATGCGGAATACCATTTTTCTTTTTCTCTTTTAATTCTGCTGCTAAATCTAGAAAATATAACATTTCTTCCTCTGTAAAATCTTTTTCCGCAAGAAAACTTCTTCCTTTTAAGTTTGGTTTAGTCATCAACATGATTCATCCCTACTTTCCTCGTTATTTATACTAAATGTCTTTTCGAACAATCGGCATACTCATGCAACGTGGACCCCCACGACCGCGTGATAATTCCGAACTTAATACTTCAATAACTTCTATACCATGTTCACGTAATAAAGCATTTGATACATAGTTGCGATCATATGTAACAACTACTCCCGGCGCAATCGCCAATGTATTAGATCCATCGTTCCATTGTTCACGAGCAGAAGCAATCACATCTCCTCCTCCGCAAGGGATAAGTACTAATTCACTTAAACCTAACACTTCTTTTAACGCTTCAGTTAAAGATGTACGATGTGTAATTTTAAGAGTTTCTTCATCCTGTCCTTTTTCTAAAATATAAATGTTCATATTTCCTTTTGGTCCTTGGATAGCTGGGTGAATTGTAAATTTATCATAATCGACCATTGTAAATACTGTATCTAAATGCATAAATGCACGACATTTTGGGATTTCTATTGCTAGCACTTTCTTAATTTTATTTTGACGGCTAAATAAATTCTTAGCTAAACGCTCAATCGCTTTAGCTGAAGTACGAGCAGATACTCCAATTGCAATTGTTTCCTCATTTAAGATGAGCTCGTCGCCGCCTTCAATTGGGAACTTATGATCACGATCTAACCAAACTGGCACATCATGACTTGCAAATCGTGGATGATGTTTAATGATATATTCCATAAATAATGATTCACGTCTCCGTGCTGGTTCTCTCATTTTGTTAATTGTTAAACCATCACCTATACTAGCTGCTGGGTCACGAGTAAAATATAAATTTGGCATTGGATCTAAATAAAATGGATAATGATCTTCCATTAATTCATACAGGTGCGTTTTTTTACTAGTTTCAATTTCGTTTTTACGTACGCCCCCCATAATTTTCTGAATCAATTCTTCATTTGAAAAGGAAAGTAAATATTCTTTTAAAGTTTGATGTGCAACATTTACGTCAGCCTGTCCTTCTTTTAAAATACGATCAACAAATTCTTCACGAAGTTTTTTATCAACTAACGCCTCAGCTGCTAGTTTTTCTAAATAAAGAACTTCAACACCCCGATTGCGTAATGTTTGTGCAAAATAATCATGTTCTTTTTGAATAATTGGTAAATATGGGATATCGTCAAATAATAATTGTTGCAAATAATCTGGCGTTAAGTTTTCCACTTCTTTACCTGGACGTTTTAATAAAACCGTTTGTAATTCCCCAATTTCTGAAGTAACATGTATCGGATGTTTCATTTGTTGTACCTCCTTTTAAATTTGTTTGATGTCTACAAGTACATAATAAACGGTACGTGCTTCCCCCTTTGTGAAAACGCTAACACTATCAAGTTAAATATTTCACAAGTTATTTTTTAAAATAATATATATTTGTATTTTTATAAGGTTTTTCGCTCCCTATTTTGTAAAACAGCTATATATTACGCATATATAGTGAATATCGATTTCCCTAATTTATATTAAAATCCTAAAAAAAGTCCTGTTTCTAGTAACAATTAGAAACAGGACTTTCACCTACATAATTAATTTCAACCTTTCTTCTAAAACTTTCCTATCCGATTCTGATTGAGAAACTACAAGGCATGTATCATTTCCACATATACATCCTACTTTTTCTTTCCAATCTAAAGCATCTAATAAGACACCGATAACGTGAGCATTACCAGGTAACGTTTTAATAACCGTTAATTGATCTACATAATCAATCTTTACGACAACTTCTCTTAACTTTTTCTTTAACTTCGTATCAGTTTGTAAATTATCCTCTGAGAGAACCTTATATATAGTTAAACCGTTTGAAGAGGTTGCCTTTATTAAATTTAATTCACGAATATCTCGCGAAATAGTGGCCTGTGTAACTAACACACCATGCTCTTCTAATAATTCTACTAATCTCTCTTGTGTATCTATTTCATACTCTCTTACCAATTGTTTTATTAGCCGTTGTCTTTTTTCCTTTTTCATAAAAGACACCCTTTCGAATATTATAACTTCATTATATCTTGCTATAATTTCCATTCGAAAGAGACAGGGATAAATGTTGCGGAAACGTTCATAGTTTTTAATCTTTATCCAAAGTATTATTTTCTAGAATATAAAGATACAAAACCCAGTATGTACACCTTTTCGTTGTGCTTCCTCTACAATAGCAAATATATCTGCATACGAATGACCAGCACCAATGATTGTATTGCCTTCATAATATTTATTTTCTATCTATAGTGTAAACACTCCTAAACAAGCTTTCTCATACAATAGTAAAAACCAATCTTATATGGAAAGGAACAATATAATGACAAAAACAAAATTAACAGGGCGCATTGTAACTCCAGAAGATCCTGAGTATGATGTAGCCCGCATAAACTTAAATTTAAGTATTCCAAAACTCCCCTGCATAATTGTCTTCTGTCAAAATACTCAAGATGTATGCAATGCCTTGAAATGGGCCCGTGAACGTCATATACCATTTCGTATACGAAGTGGTCGCCATAGCTATGAAAATTTTTCTCTTTTGAATCGTGGACTTATTATTGATGTAAGTGAAATGAATCGAATTATAGTCCAGCAAGACAGCTTGACAGCAACCATTGGAGCTGGAGCGAATCTTGGTGCTGTTTATAAAGAGCTGTGGAAATATGGCGTCACATTACCAGTCGGCACCAGTGCTAGCGTTGGAATTGTTGGATTAACACTTGGCGGTGGCATTGGTATGTTATCACGTTTATTTGGATTAACTTGTGATCAACTACTAGAAATAGAAATGGTGCAAGCAGTCGGTAAATCTGGAGCGAAATCTATTCGTGCCAGCGAAAGAGAAAACGCTGATTTATTTTGGGCATGCCGCGGTGGTGGCGGTGGGAACTTCGGAATTGTTACATCTTTAACATTTCGTGTTCATCCTATTCAAAACGTCTCTATTTTTTCACTCACCTGGGAATGGAAAGACTTTATTACCGCATTTCAAGCTTGGCAAAACTGGGCACCTTATATAGACGAGCGTCTTACTTCATCTATTGAATTATTTTCTAAACAGAGAAATAAAATTAAAGTGCAAGGGGAATATGTTGGTCATCCTTCTGAACTCCTCGATTTATTGGCACCTTTATTACAAGCTGGAACCCCTTCTCTGTTCATAGAAGAAGTCCCTTATATACAAGCAGTTGAATTCTTTAATAGTGGTAACATCCCAGAAAAATTCAAACGTTCTGGTTCTTATGTATATAAGACGATTCCACTTAAAGGTATTCAAGTTCTAAAACATTTTCTTAGTCATGCCCCAAACCCTTCAGCCAGCGTTTGGCATCAATCACTGATAGGAACTGTAGAAGACATTGCTCCTAGTGAAACAGCTTATTTCCATCGAAAGGCAATTATTGCTCAAGAATACCTTACTTCTTGGAAATGCGACAATGAGGAACAACAAAATATACGTTGGATTAAAAATTTACGAAATGCTATGGCACCTTATACATTAGGTGATTATGTCAATTGGCCTGATATTGATATTATAGATTGGCAAAACTCTTACTATGGCACCAACTTTACAAGATTACGTAAAGTAAAAACAGTATATGACCCTTGTAATGTTTTTCGATTCCCACAAAGTATCCCTCCCTTCCACAAATAAAACACACATTTTTATTTTCTTCTAAACCTCTTTTTATCACCTTACTAGGAGAATTCTCTTCCTAATTCCACGTCCCTCAGACAATGTTTTTCGCAAAAAATAAAGGGTTTTGGCACTTTATGACTAATAAAAAAAATAAGAGACAACATTTGTAAAATACAAATTTGACTGGGGGGTTGGTATGATTCAAGTTCAAAATCTAGTAAAATCATTTGGCTCATTAGACGTTTTAAAAGGAATTGATTTAGAAGTAAAAGAAAAAGAAGTTGTTGTTTTAATCGGCGCAAGCGGTTCAGGAAAAAGTACTTTACTTCGTTGCCTCAACTTTTTAGAAATGTACGATGAAGGATCGATTCATTTACAAGGTGAACGAATCGATCCCAAAAGTACAAATTTAAACAAAGTCCGCGAAAATGTTGGAATGGTATTTCAACATTTTAACCTCTTTCCACATATGACCTCATTAGAAAACATCATAGAAGCACCTATTCATGTGAAAAAAATGGACAAAACAAAAGCAAAAGAGATTGGTAATGACCTTTTAAAAAAGGTTGGATTACAAGACAAAGCAAACGTAACACCTCACCTTCTATCTGGTGGACAAAAGCAACGTATTGCAATCGCACGCGCACTTGCAATGAATCCAAAAATCATGCTATTTGATGAGCCTACATCAGCTCTTGATCCTGAACTTGTTGGAGAAGTACTCCAAGTTATGAAAGAGCTGGCTGGTGAAGGAATGACAATGGTAATCGTCACCCATGAAATGAACTTTGCACGAGATGTAGCAGATCGCGTCATTTTCATGGATGATGGACAAATTGTAGAGGATGCACTACCAGAACAATTTTTTTCAGCACCGTCAAACGAGAGAGCAAAACAGTTTTTACGAAACATTTTATAGAGATGGACTTCGCTCCCAACGAATACTTAAAGCATTAAAACTCATACGGGTAGCCTAAATTACCCCACCCTTAGAAACTTTCTATATAAAATACGAATACGACGATACAACCCGTATGTGCAGGATAAATATATAGGAGGGGTTTTGATGAAAAAGAAAATACTTACTGTTTTTGCAACAATTACACTATGTGTCTCTTTCATACTTGGAGCCTGTAGTAAGGAAACTTCAACAAATGAAGGGAACGAATTTCGTTATGCAATGAGCGGTTTATATAAACCTTTTAATTTCAAAGAAAATGACGGAAAACTAGTTGGCTTTGATGTCGAAATTGGTGAGGCACTCGCAAAGAAGATGGGAATGAAGCCTGTTCCAGTGACAAATCCTTGGGAAACATTAATTCAAGGTCTAAAAGCAAAAAAATATGACGTCATATTAGGAAGTATGGCAATTACAGAAGACCGCCTAAAAGCCGTTAATTTTACGAATCCATACTATCGCTCTGGTGCACAAATTTTCGTAGCTAAAAAGAACAATTCCATTTCTTCAGTAGAAGACTTAAAAGGAAAAAAAATCGGTGTTGTAAAAGCTAGTACATTTAAAACACTTGTGGAAAAACATACAGATCAAATCACTGAATACGACAGTGACATTACAGCTCTTATGGATTTAGAACCAGGCCGAGTAGATGCTGTTATTACGGATCAAATGGTTGGTCTTCGTATGATAAAAGAGGGAAAATCAAATATAAAAGAAGCTGGCAAACCATTAAATCTTGAGGAAATGGGAATTGCAATTCGTAAAGACGATAAAGAAATGGTGAAGAAAGTAAACAAAGCGTTGGAGGAAATTATTAAAGATGGCACATATGAAAAAATCAGTAAAAAATGGTTTGGAAAAAATATTCTTGGAGAAGAGGAAAAAACAAAATAAAAGGATGTACCCTTCTAAAAAACAAATCATTTTTCATTCATAAGCGATGCCCCACCTCAGCCGTGGGGCATTCACATCTATTTCTTAAAATAAATTCTATATTGAGGTGACTCTAATGTTTGAAATTTTCATATCTACGTATCCAACACTTTTAAAGGCTGTTGGTATAACATTACAATTAACGTTAACTTCCTTACTACTCGGTTCATTAATCGGACTACTATTTGCCTTCTTTCGTATCTCTAATAATAAAATATTAAATAGTATTGCACATGTTTATATTGCTATTATCCGTGGTACACCTTTAATCGTACAAATTGCTATTCTTTACTTCGGGATTACATCTATCATTGTCTTCACCCCTTTTTGGGCGGGGGCAATCGCTTTAGCTATTCATAATGGAGCATATATTACAGAAATTTTTCGTGGATCTATTCAATCCGTCGATCGTGGACAATTAGAAGCTGCCCGTTCCCTTGGAATGTCTTATCCACTTGCTATGCGGCGCATTATCTTACCACAAGCATTCCGGCTCTCTATTCCGCCCCTAGGAAACCAATTTATTATTGGGTTAAAGGATTCTTCACTTGTTGCCTATGTAGGTATGTCAGAATTATGGGGCTCTGGTCTCTCTATAGCGGCTGGTAATTTTCAACAATTAGAAACATATATTGTTGTTGGTATCTATTATCTTGCACTCGTACTTTTATTTACCTATCTCGTAAACCGCTTAGAGAAAAGGCTTCAACGTAAACAAAGTAATTCTTTGCACGTAAATAAAAAGAAAGAAAAAGCACTCTCTTTATAGGAAAAACCGCAAAAAATATTTCATCTATTAGATTGAAAAAAATGCATGAAAAGTTACTATTACATACAAAAAAACATGTCAAAATACAAAATAAAAAGCAAACTACTTTTTAGGTAGTTTGCTTTTTTATAGTTAAAGGGTTCTAAATAATCTACTTCACACAATCATGGATTCACTTTTTTAATAGTTTCCTGCTCGTCTATATGCTCCTCACGATATGAAATATTATCAGGATCTAACCCATTCCCTAAAGAACCATAGAAATGTTCTTTATGAGGGTCAACTAATTCACTGCCTTGATAATATACACGAGGTGTGTTCCAAAGCGCTGCTAATGCTTTCGTCATCGGCATTTCATGATAACGCTCCGGCCACATTTCTTTAATTTTTTCTTTTACTAATGGGTAATACTTTGAACTCATAGCAGGGAACAAATGATGTTCCGTATGATATGAGAAATTAAAATGCAAAACATCAACCCAGCGCGGCACTGTTACAGATAAACAGTTAGCTAATGGATCATTTACAGGAACAATTGGATTTAAGCGGTGATTTGTTGCAATATATGCCATTACAATAAAGTTTGCAATTAATAATGGAATCACGTATGCAAATAACCACTTCGCAGGCCCCATAATAAATAATAAGCTAATCCAAACCGTCCACGGCAAGACAAGTTGAAGCCATACAGACTTCTGATTCGATGACTTAAACTCTTTTATAAAATGAAAGAACATACGAGTTGAATGTATTGTAAATTGAATTGTTAGTGACAGAAAACTGAAGAAAGAACGTACATGAAGTGGCATACGATACACCCATCTTAAAAATTTACTCTTCTTCATCTTTTCAAGTGTTGGCCACGCATCCGGGTCATGTTCCTCATGTTGTGTATGCACATGGTGCGTCGCATTATGCCACTTTCTCCATAGTTTCGGCCCTGTAGACAATGGCATAAATGCAATTGCCCCTAAAAAATCACGAAGCCATGCTTTTCTTACAACCGTTCCGTGCAAAATTTCATGTCCTAAAAATCCAAGTGAGGCAAAACATAATCCGAGAACAATTGCAATCCCAAGATTTGCCCACACATTCAAGTCAAATAAACCAATCGTTATTAACCCAGCTACCGCCACAAGTAAATAAGCCAGTCCACCAAATAAACGAGTTGGAACTGGTTTAAATGCTTTTTTTGGCAAATGCGGCGATACACGCGCTGCATACCATCCAAACGTATGAAGCTCCTTCATCCTTTTGCCCCTTTCTTATGCCGCGCTTACGCAACTTGCATAAATCAATTCTTGTTTCCAGATTGATAACACTAGGTAATTACAAAAAGCATTTATAATAAGCAAATCATACTCACTCATTTTCGCTTTTATTATCAATGAAAAACATTTCTCTTTTTACTCTTTATCAACCTTTCCACATGATGAATCATATCAATAGACTTTCTGTATTGTCAATAACTTTTATGACCTAGTAATAAAATGTGGTTGTATTTTCATAATAATATTTTATTTTACCAAAGGAAAAACATAGATTTCATAAGCTTTTATCCATTATATATATAAATACTTTCACATATACGAAAATCAGCTTCATACAAGAGTAGCTTATATGTGAGCATAAATAATCCTTTATAAAATTGGCTATCATTTAAAATATCTTTATGACAAAACACACATTTTAAATTATACCAAAATAATATTTTTGTTTTACAAATATTTAAAACTTATTCTTAACTGTACAGTATCCCTTCTTCTGAAGTAAAAGTAATCTACATGAATTTGATAAAGGTTGGAAAAATTAAGTAGTACATTATTTTAAAACAGGAGGATCATACGATGGCAAACCATTCATTTCCCAAATTTCCAGAACCATATTGGCGTGACTCTACTTCACTCCCTATTTTCCCCAAGTTATCCGAAAATATAAAAACAGAAGTCGCGATTATCGGCGCTGGAATTACAGGTATCACAACTGCTTATTTACTTGCAAAAGAGGGCTTGAAAGTTGTTTTAATCGATTCTGGAAATATTTTAAATGGAACGACAGGCCATACGACCGCAAAGATTACAGCACAACACGATCTCATTTATGATGAGCTAATTCATCATTTGGGGGCTGATCAAGCTCGCCTATACTATGAGGCAAATGAAAAAGCATTACAATTTATAAAAGAAACAGTTAAAACAAATAACATTGACTGTGATTTTACTGAAGAAAATGCCTACTTATATACAAACTGCAATGACGGATTACGGAAATTAACAAAAGAATACGAAGCTTATAAAAAGCTAAATATTCCTTGTGACTATGTAGAGTCCATTCCACTTCCGATCTCAGTTCAGGCGGCACTTGTTATGAAAAACCAAGCACAATTCCATCCTCTTCATTATTTAAAAAATCTAGTAGAACAGTTTATTGAAGCAGGTGGAACAATCTATGAACAAACCACTGCAATTGATATCGAAAAAGGTTTCTATCCACAAGTCATTACAAAAGATGGTCATCGCATTACATGTGGATATGTCGTTTCCTGTTCCCATTTTCCTTTCTATGATGCGAACAGCTTTTTCTTCGCAAGAATGTATGCAGAGCGTTCCTATGTTCTAGCAATCAAAGCGAAAAAAGATTATCCCGGAGGCATGTATTTAAGCATAGACAACCCTACACGCTCCTTACGCTACACAACAATGAATGGAGAAAAACTTATTCTTGTTGGTGGTGAAAGCCATAAAACAGGACAAGGAATCAATACAATGCTTCATTATGAAGCACTGTACTCTTTCGCAGAAGAAACATTTGGAATAGATGAAATTCCTTATAGATGGTCCACACAAGACTTAATTACTCTAGATAAACTTCCTTACATTGGGCATATCAATGAAAGGAATCCAAACATATTTGTTGCAACAGGCTATCGGAAATGGGGGATGACAACGGGAACTGCTGCAGCGCAGCTATTAAAAGCCTCGATTACAAAAACAGATAGTCCCTACAAAGAACTCTTTGCTCCATCACGATTCCATGCAGATTCAGATATAAAAACATTTGTTTCTCAAAATCTTGATGTGGCAAAACATTTAATTGAAGGAAAGCTAGAGTTTGCTTTGCGTAAACCAGAAGATCTTGAAAATGGCGAGGGTGCCGTTGTAAGAGTAAACGGAAAACGTGCAGGTGCTTATAAAGATGATGAAGGAAAACTACATATTGTTGATACGACATGTACACACCTTGGCTGTGAAGTAGAATGGAACGGCGGTGATTGTACGTGGGATTGTCCTTGTCACGGATCACGTTTTTCAATTGAAGGAGATGTGATTGAAGGGCCTGCGGATAAGCCATTAAAACGGGTTGATGGAGAATAAATTCCTGTAAGCTAAAATTGACTCATACAGAAAAACGTTTCTTTTTGTATGAGTCAATTTATTATGTAAGTACACTTATTTAGGCGAAACGTACATCAGTGGGGATTTACAGAGAGTTTATCTCCTACCTAATTCTCTAGCTCTCACTTTGTTTTGACGTATCATCTAAAAAAGCAGCACACCAAATTATCGGTGCTCTGTTCCTCTCTTAAATAATATATCCCTAAATAAATCATTCAACTTCTCAACTTCAATGCCCTTTCCCTTTTCAATTTCTTTTACATATTCTTGATAATAAGAAATCTGCTCCTCCAAGAATTCATTTAATAATGTAATTTTCGGGCCAGCATCCAGCTCGACACCACTTTTTTTCTTTATTAGTAAATCATTAATCTCAGCTAGAAGATTTTGTTTTAACGCCAGTTCATTCATTAACTCCTCAAACTCTACAGGCGGCAATGTCCCTTTCTCTTCTAACCATTTGCAAGCTAAAATAGGACGTAATACATAGAAGTATTTTTTTAACTTCACACTCTCTTCTTGTAGAAATTCACGATAGTTTTTTGAAGCCATATGTAAGTAATGATACATTGTTGCCTTTGGATCAAAATCATCTTCGCTTATTTTTTGTAAACGTTCTGGAAGATCCGAGTTCTTAGAGTAAAAGATTGGCGAACGGATCCACTCTAATAATGCAGGATTTGATTTTGCAAATAGCTGCAAGGCTTTTCGAATATCCCAGCCACTTATATCCAATGCATCACTAATTGGATATTCAATGACATCACGCTTCTCATTAATAGATAAATACCAATCTACTTGATGAATATATACAAATCTAACATCATAGTCACTATCTTTCGACGGAAATCCCCATGCCCGGCTTCCAGATTCTACTGCAAATAAAATGTTCACATCGTTCTCTTTCTCGATTTTCTCTAATTCCAATTGAATTTTATCTCTCATATGTATCACCCTCATATTCTGATCATTTCCCTGGAAATTCGACAACTATAATACTAATTCTACTACATTTCAAAACAGCTGTCAGGAATTACCTGACAGCCCGAAACTTTCCTACTTTTGTTTCTGAGTATCAACCTCTGCAAGTCGCTCAAATTCTCTTTGTATTTCTTTTTTATATTCCTCTACCTTTGAAAAGTCCATAGCAGCAATATAAATCCGCTCTAACTTATCTCGTACTGCTTTTGCTTTTGCCAAGAAGGACATCGCCTCATTCATTTTTGTTTTATATTGAATCGAAACATTGCGAATTTCTGTAGCATATTTTTCATCTGTTCCGGGATTAACAATGAGATCATACATATCAATAACCTTGTCACCTTCTCGCTCTGGAAAATACTCATGTGGTGCTGTGCTGTCAAAGATTGCAAATCCCAACTCTCTTACAATAATCATATCTAGACTATTTGGATCAAATCCACAATGATATACTTCAACTTCAAAACCTTTTTCTTCTGCTGCCGCTGCTATTTTTTTTAACATCGTAGATTTCCCTGACCCAGGGCGCCCTTTTATAAAGTAACGATGAGGAATCCCTTCAGTTAAATTCGGAACAAAATCAACCGCACCTTTTGGTGTCGCTGCTCCTAAGAAACGGTGCTTTACAACCGCCTGCATTCCTTTGTTAGTTGCAAATAACTTTTGTATAAGCTGATTTGTTACTTCATTTGCTTTTTCAAAATCAATATTATCAATATAAATTTTCTCCCAATCATCGTGTATAGCTAATGCCTCTTTGAAACAAGCATACGCTGATTGAAAGGCACCGCTGGCTTCCGATATATAACGTGTAATCGCATCTTTATGCTTTCGTAACTTTTCTGAATCCCAAGCAACGCCTAAGTTTACATATTCTTCTACAACTCCAGGTGTTTTTGGCTCAATGACATGTGGTGCTGTTCCATCTACAATTCCTACTTTTAATTTGGGGATAATAACACCATCGATGGATTTGTTATCAGAAGAACAATGCAAAAATTCAATATCATATCCTCTTCCAGTCCACTCATGCCCAATCGCTTTCATCAGTGAGGATTTCCCTGTCCCTGGACCACCTTTCAAAATGAACAGCCTTTCCAATCCACTTAAGTTTTCCTCGTATAGACTATAAAAACCTCTAGCTGTATTACCACCAGCATAATAATTTAAAATCTTCCCTGTCACTGCACTCACTCCTTTGCAGCAGTTTACTTACATAAACCACCATATGCTGGAATCCTTAGTTGGGTGAATACCTATTTTTATTCTTGTAACAAAACGCTTTTTCTTTTCAGCAGCACCATTAAAAATTAAAAATAGTGACGGCGCTTTTGCTAGAGCATTCGCGGTTATTTTCTAATTCAACAAAAAAGCAGAGATCATCATTGATCTCTGCTTCGATATTTTCGATTCAAATTAAGAAAAAACTGTTCAACCCGAGGACGAATCCAGGCAAAATAGTCTTTATCTTTCTTTTTCGTACAAATAATTTCTTCTCCATCAACCATTCCGACAAGCTCTAGTTCTAACAATTGCCTCGCAAATTCCAAAATATTTACTTCTTCTTTTGGATACTCTTCCTTTAGCTTTTCTTCAATTTCTCCCAATAAAAAGCCGTCACGCATCATTGCAAGTGCATCAATGCAAAGTGGCGGCATTTCATATTTTTCTCCTGTAATTGTATCTTTTACAATATAATTCTTTTGATCTTTTTGAAATTGAATCGTGTGTAAACATACGGTCGAATTTAATGTTAGTTCCATCGTACCACCTCTGTCATAATATCAACATAGAAAAAAGGATGCATGTGCACCCCTCTTTTTTAATTCACATAAACCCAACTTGTTATAACCATTCGTACAAGTAAAAACTACAAACCGGTACATGAGTAATAAAACTTCATGTCGATATTTTCCTCCATTATAAACTAAGTATTTTATAAAAAAAAGCATTCTTGTAACTTTTCATAAAATGTTTATATTTACACAACAAGAGCACTTTTCTGAAAAGTACTCTTGTTTTTAAATTCTATATATTTGGCAAGGTTCCTTGGCTTTTTCCCTGTACCAATATAATAAAGGGAGTGCCCCTTCTTTAACAAATAGTTAATTAGATCCACTTCACTCGCTCATGAAGCAATCCATCTGTAAATGAATTATCACCTATCACAAAATCGTTCATATAAACACGTAAATATTCACCATATTTGCTTTTTGTATTAAGTAATAATTCCTCAACATAATATGCACCTGGTGAAAATATATCTAACAGCAGGCTGGACAATCCAGCATAAATGCCACAACCAACCTGAAAATAAGTTGCATTCGTCTTATATTTCTGAAAAACCTCACTACTATTCATTACATTATACATATATTTTTCATTGTCTTCATAAACAAGTAACACACCAACTAAATCCTCTCCAGCTATTTCGTCCTCTGCCGGATTAAAAACCTTTCGATTCCAATTCCATAATTTATCCACATCATCTAGATTTTTTCGAATTAAATCTGTTGTATATTCATTAATACGGTAAAGGAAACCTACTTCCATATCAAATGTTTTTCCAAGAATAAGAACTTCTTCATGTGGCATTAGACAACCATGAAACTCTTTCTCTCCTAATCTCACCTTATACTCCGAAGCATATACATCCTCATAAAAATAGATTGGTCGATGATGACTTACATACATTGGATAACTTAATATCGCTTCATCAAGAAAACGTTCTACAGCCCATGAAGCATAAAGAGTATTTGGTTTTATAAGATTTTGGTCTGCAAAGAAAGAATAATCATGCTCTATAATATAACATGCTCGTGGCTTTTTCTCTGGTTGTTCTTTCATAAGCTGTACAACCATCCATTGAACAACACCAGGATTCATTCCTGATCCTATAATAGCTCTTGTGTTTGTAAATTTATTTTTTTCCTTTTCAAATCTCGTATAGCGTTCCGTAAGCTGAAAACCCATTAAACTATCATCTTGATCAACCTGTTCATTCTCTAAAGCTGAATTTATATAAGCAATTCCTAATTCATTACAACAACTCAGTATACTAATCGTATCTGCTCCAGAAACGTCGATAACTACACCAGTATCCGTTTGCTGTAAATGCTGTTTAAACAGTACCGAATTTTGAAGATTTATTTCATGAAGAAAGAATTTGTCCTTCAAGTTTGGAAATAATTCATCATAATAATTTTTTTCCTTTTGCTTTATATCAACAAGATGAAACTTTAAATCTTTTATCACGGAATAAATAGGATCATTGATATTTACCACAGATTGGTTTAACACTGCCAATACTGCTTTAGCTGCTCCACCGCCACTACCAAGTAATGTAATTGAAAATGAATGTTTAAGCTGACTCACTTTGAAAACTCCTTTAATATTTAATTAGATAATACATAATTTATTCAATTTTGAAAGGGTAGCTTGGACATAATAAACATGCTCGTACACATTTTTTATTATGAAAATATGCCTTATTAACTCATAACTCTATAAATACAAATTGAAAAAACGACATGTAACCTTTCTTTTTAGGTTGAAGTACTACTCCCCATCCGAATGGGAAGACAAAAATAGGCTTGCTTTTTCTTTTACATGCATAAAAGAAAAAGCAAGCCATCATAACAAACTTACGGAAAATGAACCGATTTTACATGTTGAATATTTAAATATACTTTTTCATCACGCGCCTTAATCAATTCAATATGACCGTCTTCAATTTTTGTCATCTTCCCTATTTTATTTGAGAGCTCTCCTAAATCGAACACTATAATTTTCCCTGCTACTTTGATTAGCTGTTCTTCAAATGTTCTAGCTAGTGTAATATTTAATGGATTAACTGGAAGTTCATTTTTATTGAGGGCATACGGAATTTGATTTTCTTGATAGGGGATTAACCATTTTAAATGTTTTAAAGAAACATATACTGTTTTGTACACGGGGCTATAGAATACTAAATAGTCATTCATAATACTTGTAACATAACCATGAATAGCGTAATCACCAGCTACATAAATCTCCGTAAAGATCCCTTTCGATGTACTCAAGACTTTCCTTAGCGAAATTGATGGTGACTCTCTTTTAATAACAGAATCTGTTTCTGGCTTTTGTATTTCGGCCATAGGACTCTCCAAAAATTTATAATATTGAATATGATATGAAGAAATATAGATATAATCTTTCCCATCATAAATAACGACAATATCATTGCCTACATCAATTAATAATCCTTTAAACCTTTTCTCACCGATTAATTTAACATAGATATATTCTCCAATATTTTTGCTTAGGTCATTCATCTGTGTCCTCCTTTCTACAAATACTAATTTTGACAATATCGCTAAAAATAAGATTGATTATGACCTATTTACAGCACACATTGCTTTTTCATATTTCTAATGACGGAATACAAACATGATCCATTTCTCACAAAAAATGTGCGGGACATGTAACCAATATTATAAGAAAAAACAAGACCTATTGAGCAGTCTCCATTCTCGACCCTTGTTTCCATATGCCCCTTCTTATTTTTAATAATTAATTTTCTTCTTCATTTTTCTTATTTTTAGTAATTTGATTTACATTTTTAATGTGAAATGTAACAATATAAATCACTTCATCGCGGTTCACTAATGTAATATATTCATCATTCACTTCACTTAATATACCTTCAACACTCTCTGGACCACCACGATTAATTTTTACCCACTTATGCTTCAAAGTAGCAAGTATATCTTGAAAAGCTTGCCCCGTCACATATGGCTGCTCGATAAAGTTAGCGGCAATACCTAGTTCTTTTGCTTTATTTATCACGCTTTTAACATGCTCTTGTTGATAATAAACAACTTCACCCGTATTGGCTTGAAGAACAAGATAGTCATCTCCAACCGCTAACAACACACCAGTTCGACTCTCTGGTCCGCCGAGGTTCACTTTTACTCCTTGATACACCAAGCCTTTAATTTGATTGAAAGGCTGTATATTTTTCAATTCCACTCCTCCTTTTCCTCTTTTTCCTTCTTTATCATTATCGGTTTCGACTCGACTGTCTTGTTGCTCTTGCTCTATATTGTTGATTATTTGATTGATTATCTTCATCCTCTTCTGCTTGTACTTGTAAACCGTAATTTATGCTTTTAATATGATAATGAGCAATCTGTACAACTTCCTCTTTTACGATTAATGTTACAAATTCACAAGATACATCTTGTAAAATCCCTTCAATTTTTTCAGGACCACCGCGATTAATTTTCACCCAACGATATTTTAAGTTTTGGAGTAAGCCGTGAAAATCATCACTTTCTACAAATGTTGGTAAACTTACAATTTCCACACCGCTCTCCTTTACATTCCTTGTAATACTTTTAATATGCTCTAACTGATAATAGAAAACCGTTCCACTTTCACTTAACAAGACAAAGTAATCAGAATAAACCGAAACCACTGTACCTTTTTGGGACTCTGGTCCACCTCGATTCACTCTAACACTCTCTCCAATCAATCCATACAGCAAATCACTACTAAGCTCGCTCATGAGAAAACTCCTTTCATTCATTTATAAGTCGTTTGCACTGATAGTATATGTATCTGTACATGTTACGTTCTCTATGATTGTCCCATTATATAAAAATATGTTTTTAACACGGAGGTACATTTATCCAATATGTATGTCTCTTATGTACAAAAGACTAACAGGGCTCCTATCAATACCTGGCATGATATCGGCCTCCATTTATGCACATTCTTTTACTATTTCCGCATAAAAAAATACCGTTTCAAGATACTCATTCTACACATCTTGAAACGGTATTTTTAAAAACGATTCTGTATAGCTTTTCATAGGATACTACACCATAGACCCATGAATTTTAATCTTCGTCTTTTACATCCATATCCTCTGGAATTGGCTCATTTAATATTTCTTCTACTAACTGTTTATATTTTTCCATCTGCTCTAAATGCGTATTGAACTGTTCTTTATTCAGCAAATATTGCTCACCGTCATATACGGCTCGAATTCGTTTTTGCTGAATCAATTCTTCAATGTAAGCTTCCGGAAGATTTAAATATTCTGCTGCTTCTTTTACCGTTATATACAATTGTTTCATTCCCTTATTATTTTTTATGTCTAGATCATTATAAAAGATTTTGTAAATACAAATCAAAAAGCAGGTAGATGCATTCCATATCTTGTATAGTAATATAGAGGATATAAAAAATACAGATGGCACTTATCCATTTACAAAAAGGGGAGTTAACATATGGCTACTCATCACATCATTACAATGTTAGAGCAAGCATTACAATCTGAAACAACAAACACCGCTGCTCAGCTTTCTAAAGATTTACCAAAAAGAATTATTGAGCAAAGAAAGGCTATAAATGAAAACGTGAACTATAGTACAATTGGAGAATGGTACCAAAATCATTTCTTATTCCAACAAGATGATTTTCTTTGGGCTAAATATGCTTACTATGATGCATACTGCGAGGCATTACAAAATCAGGGGCGACTTACAAAACGTGTACGCCACATACTAGAATCTGTTGCTAGAAAACATGGTAAACAATACATTGCCTCTGTGCAAAACAAGCAATTTCCTGATCATTACGCACAAGGAACAGCATGATTTTCCTTGCCTTAAGAAAATAGATAAACAAAAAAAGGATTTATAAATAAATCGTTCACGTCTCTATACTCTCTTCTTTCAAAATACATGTAAAAGACGTGCACTGAAGAAACCGGTGTAATACAAATGAGAAAAAAGATAGAAAACAGATAAACACCCAGCCTACTTCCTTACTTAATAAAGATAAGAAAGTAACTGGGTGTTTATCTATTACAAAGATATTTATTTCAAATCCCTCATCATTCATTTACGCATTTTTCTCTATTCATTTCTTTCTTTGACCTTCTTAACACAACCCATTATTTCACCATTTGCTTAATAAGTTCTCGGTTACGCTGTTTGAAAACATCATTATGTGAAGAAACCATTCCATATTCACTCGCATCTGGCTGAATAAATTGTTTCGCCTTATTTACAGCATTGCCACCATCTTGGAAGGCCCCAGCAATTAAGTGCAATTTCCCTTCATGCTTTAGAATATCCCCAGCAGCATATAACCCCTCTATGGAAGATTCACTGCTTGCACTCCCAGCAATAAAATAATTATCAACGATTTCAACATTTAGCTCACTATTTTCCAATAACGTCATATCACGTTCATACCCATGATTAATAATGATTTCATCAATAGATAAATGAGAAACTTCACCTGTTTCTTGATTCGTTAACTCAATATATTCAATTACTTCGTGATTATCATCAGCCATCAACTTTGTAATAGACGTATTAAAGAAACACTCTACCGAACTATTCATAAGTTGAGTAACTTGTGCTTCGTGGCCAGCTAAAGCATCTTTTCTATATGTTAAATAAACCTTTTTCGCAATGGGTTCTAATTCATTTGCCCAATCTATCGCAGAGTTTCCTCCTCCTGAAATAATTACAGTCTTATCTTTAAAACGCTTTAAGGATTTTACAGTATAATTTAAATTTGAGACTTCAAACCTCTCTGCACCTTCAATTGCTAACTTTTGTGGTTTCAATATTCCACTTCCAGTAGCTACAATAACTGTTTTTGAAAAATGCTTTTGACCAGAGAAAGTTGTTAGTATAAAAATTCCCTCTTCATTCCGAGTGATTGATTCTACCTTTTCATTCAACACTACTTTTGGATGAAATGTTAACCCTTGCTCCACAAGTTGCTCAATTAACCGCGCTCCAGTAACTGGTGGCAATCCCCCGATATCCCAAATCATTTTTTCCGGATAAACATGTATCTTTCCACCTAACTGTGGCTGAAATTCAATTATCTTTGTTTTCATTTCTCTTAGTCCACTATAAAACGCTGAGTAAAGCCCTGCTGGACCTCCTCCAATCACGGTCACATCAAATAACTCTTCTTGATTCATTTCCGTTCACTCCTCATTCATTGAACAAAATTGATTATCATTATCAATAAAATATATCTTTTTTTCGTTAAATTTACAATTAAAAATACTATTGACAAGACAAAAAGATAAAATTATATTATTTAAAGGGTTAATATTGATAATCATTATCAATATGTAAACTATTAACAAAATTGGTAGGAAAATAAAGATTCATTTTTAGATCAATCAAGTATTTTATTCTTATAAATCTCGATATCAAGATTTATAAGAATAATTAATAGCGAGACACCTAGCTTGTTAGAAATCTATACATTACAAACACTTTATAGAAGGAGAAGAAAAATGAAAAAATTATTCATTTCACTTACAGTTCTATTTGTACTCGCTATGAGTGCTTGTAGCAATGGCTCTACAGATAAGAAAAACGCTTCAAATGCAAAGGAAAGTAAAACAGAAACAGTTACATACCAATCCGAAAACGGGAAAGTTGAAGTTCCCGCAAATCCAAAACGTGTTGTTGTACTATCATCATTCGCAGGTAACGTAATGTCTTTAGGTGTAAATCTTGTTGGTGTAGATTCTTGGTCTAAAATGAATCCACGTTTCGAGAAACAATTAAAAGATGTTACAGAAGTATCTGATGAAAATATTGAAAAAATCATCGAATTAAATCCAGATTTAATCATTGGTTTATCAAACGTTAAAAATATCGATAAGTTAAAGAAAATCGCTCCTACTGTAACATTCACATATGGAAAAGTAGACTACTTAACACAACATTTAGAAATCGGTAAACTACTAAATAAAGAAAAAGAAGCACAAGCTTGGGTCGATGATTTCAAAAAACGTGCACAAACTGCAGGAAAAGATATTAAAGCAAAAATTGGTGAAGATACAACCGTTTCTGTTATCGAAAACTTTGACAAACAAATTTATGTATTTGGTGATAACTGGGGACGTGGAACGGAAATTCTTTATCAAGAAATGAAATTAAAAATGCCTGAAAAAGTAAAAGAAAAAGCGCAAAAAGATGGATACTATGCATTATCTGCTGAGGTTCTACCTGAATATGCTGGAGATTACTTAATCGTAAGTAAAAACAATGATGCAAATAATTCATTCCAAGAAACAGAATCGTATAAAAATATTCCAGCTGTTAAAAACAATAAAGTTTTTGAAGTAAATGCAAAAGAATTCTACTTTAATGATCCAATTACGTTAGATTTTCAATTAGATTTCTTCAAAAAAAGCTTTCTTGGTAAATAATACAACAATGAGGAATTCTTAAAATAAGAATTCCTCTTCCTTTATTCTATGAAAAGAAAAGATGTGAAACTGATGACAAAAGACAATCTACGTTCCACCTCCTTTATATACAAGTTCATTTTAGGAATCATTATGTTCTTCCTTATTTTTATGCTTGCCATGGTATTTGGCGCAGCAGATACCACCATACAAGATGTATGGACCGCACTTACTTCTAACGCTACTGGAGAAAAGCTCTCCCTCATCCGTGAACTTCGGCTACCCCGTGAAATTGCAGCCATTTTTGTTGGAGCTGGGCTCGCTGTTTCTGGTGCAATTATGCAAGGCATAACGCGAAATCCACTCGCTGATCCAGGATTACTTGGGCTAACTGGTGGCGCCAACGCTGCCTTGGCGATTACAATTGCCTTTATCCCTTCTGCAAACTATTTTCATATAATGATTGCTTGTTTTATTGGTGCCGCTGTCGGGGCCATTATGGTCTTCGGAATTGGTATGATGAAAAAAGGTGGCCTTTCTCCTCTTCGTATTGTACTCGCTGGTGCCGCGGTTTCAGCATTTTTAATCGCGATTTCAGAGGGCATTGGGATTTACTTTAAAATTTCACAAGATGTATCTATGTGGACTGCCGGAGGAGTAATCGGAACATCATGGAGCCAACTGCAGGTCATTGTTCCAGTTATTTCAATTAGTATATTCATAGCAATCTTATTTTCAAAGAAACTGACTATTCTTAGCCTAAGCGAAGAAGTTGCAGTCGGATTAGGTCAAAAAATTATCGTCATTAAAATCATTCTTTTTATCGTTATCATTTTACTTGCTGGTGCTTCTGTTGCACTTGTTGGAAATACGGCATTTATAGGTTTAATGGTACCTCATATGGTCCGTCCTATTGTCGGACCTGACTATCGGTTTGTTATACCGATGTCTGCCATTACCGGTTCTTCTTTTATGTTATTAGCAGACACACTTGGACGTACAATCAACGCACCGTATGAGACGCCAATCGCTGCAATTATCGCAATAGTAGGCTTACCATTCTTCCTATTTATCGTACGCAAAGGAGGAAGATCGTTCTCATGATTCAACAATCTAAAAAACAACGAGTAATTGTGCTCATCTTACTTATACTTATTGCAACAACCATCACAATTGGAATGGGCCTAGGGGCTGCTTCGCTATCCTATGATAGGCTACTGCCGACACTTTTTGGCCAAGGCACATTTAAAGAAGAGTTTATTTTATTTTCTCTTCGATTACCTAGAATTGTAATTACACTATTAGCTGGTATGGCCCTTGCACTATCAGGAGCTATACTACAAGGCATAACGCGTAATGATTTAGCTGAACCTGGTATTATCGGTATTAATTCAGGAGCAGGTGTTGCAATTGCCCTTTTCTTTTTATATTTTCCAATAGATGCAGGGTCATTTGTTTACTCACTACCAATTGTTGGATTTATCGGCGCCTTTATTACAGCTTGTCTCATCTATGCATTTTCATATAGTAAAACTGCCGGACTTCAGCCCATAAGACTGACACTAACAGGAATTGGATTTTCATTCGCTCTTTCTGGAATAATGATTGTACTTATTTCATCTGCTGAACGTGCAAAAGTAGACTTTATCGCAAAGTGGATTGCTGGTAACATTTGGGGGGACGACTGGATTTTTGTTTTCGCACTCCTTCCATGGTTAGCTGTGCTCATTCCATTTACTCTCTATAAAGCAAATCGATTGAATCTCCTTGCATTAAACGAGCATGTAGCAATTGGTGTTGGTGTTGCACTCGAAAAAGAACGCCGCTCACTCCTTATAGCAGCCGTTGCATTAGCTGCTTCTGCCGTTTCGGTCACAGGAGGAATCGCCTTTATCGGACTCATGGCTCCTCACATCGCAAAATCTTTAGTCGGGCCGAGACATCAATTATTTATTCCTGTAGCCATTCTAATCGGTGGCTGGTTATTGTTACTGGCAGACACGGTTGGTCGTAATATTGTAGAACCAAGCGGTATTCCTGCTGGGATTATGGTTGCTTTAATTGGAGCTCCTTATTTTATGTATTTGTTGCTTAAAAAATAAAAAACCCCCTTGAGAATGAATTTTTTCTCAAGGGGGTTTTTGTTCACTTGATTTGCTAAGCATTGCTTGTTTCGCTTCCCCTTCATCGATAGACGTATCTGTCAAACCTTCATGAAAGCTCAGCGTTTTACTTGAAATAAAGGCTTTATCAATATAAATTGACTCTAAATACTGTTTTAAAGAAGCTCCCCTAACAGATAAAAATTTTCACTAAATGAGGTTATGGAAAAAGACCGGCTTGAAATTTCAAATAATATTCAAATTAGAGTTAGCGTTATTGATGGTATCTTTTACTATAATAGAATGAAAGGAAATAATAAATTTTACCAGTATCGCATCTATTTTAAGGGAAAAAACATTACATTTCTAAAACAATTGATAATTATTTTCAATAAAGTTATACATTTCCCTTGACAAAATAAACAATTTTATATGATAATTAATATCGAATTAGAATTATTATTGTTAATTTAAAAACTTTATTCTATGAGCAAGCTAATCTATAATGCTCAAAACCCACATTTAGGAGGAATTTTAATATGTTATTAATCGGAACAGAAGTAAAACCGTTTAAAGCGAATGCTTACCATAATGGAGAGTTTATCCAAGTTACTGACGAAAGTTTCAAAGGAAAATGGAGCGTAGTTTGCTTCTACCCAGCAGACTTCACATTCGTATGCCCAACTGAACTTGAAGATTTACAAAACCAATACGGGGCTTTAAAAGAACTAGGCGCTGAAGTATACTCTGTATCTACAGACACTCACTTCACACATAAAGCATGGCATGATAGCTCAGAAACTATCGGCAAAATCGAATACATTATGATCGGCGACCCTACTCGCACAATCACTAGCAACTTCGACGTATTAGTTGAAGAAGAAGGTCTTGCTGCTCGTGCTACATTCATCATCGATCCAGACGGCGTTATCCAATCTGTGGAAATCAATGCTGACGGTATCGGCCGCGATGCAAGCATCCTTGCTAACAAAATTAAAGCAGCACAATACGTTCGTAACAATCCAGGCGAAGTTTGCCCAGCTAAATGGAAAGAAGGATCTGCAACACTTAAACCAAGCCTTGACCTTGTAGGCAAAATCTAAGGAGCCTGATCAAAATGATACTAGATGCAGATATAAAAACACAACTAACCCAATACCTTCAATTAATGGAGAACGATATTCTACTTAAAGTTAGCGCAGGATCCGATGACGTATCTAAAGATATGTTAGCTCTAGTAGATGAATTAGCTACTATGTCATCTAAGATTACAGTGGAAAAAGCTGAGCTTGAAAGAACACCAAGCTTTAGCGTAAATCGCATCGGTGAAGACACTGGAGTAACTTTCGCTGGTATTCCTTTAGGACACGAATTTACTTCATTAGTGTTAGCGTTACTACAAGTGAGTGGACGTGCTCCAAAAGTTGAACAAAAAGTAATCGATCAAGTTAAAAACATTCAAGGTGAATATCATTTTGAATCTTATATCAGCTTAAGCTGTCATAACTGCCCGGATGTTGTACAAGCACTTAATGTAATGAGCGTTCTTAACCCTGGTATTACACATACTATGATTGACGGCGCTGCATTTAAAGAAGAAGTGGAAAGCAAAGACATCATGGCAGTACCAACTGTTTACTTAAATGGTGAATCCTTCGGCAGTGGTCGTATGACACTTGAAGAAATTCTAGCTAAGATGGGTAATGGTCCTGACGCATCAGAGTTTTCTGATAAAGATCCATACGACGTTCTTGTTGTTGGTGGCGGTCCAGCTGGTGCAAGTGCAGCAATTTACGCAGCACGTAAAGGCATCCGCACAGGTATCGTTGCTGAGCGCTTCGGTGGTCAAGTAATGGATACAATGGGCATTGAGAACTTCATTAGCGTAAAACGCACTGAAGGTCCTAAGCTAGTAGCAAGCCTTGAAGAGCACGTAAAAGAGTACGATATTGATGTAATGAAATTACAACGTGCGAAACGGTTAGAAAAGAAAGAACTTATTGAAGTGGAACTTGAAAATGGCGCTGTTCTGAAAAGTAAGAGCGTAATCATTTCAACAGGTGCTCGTTGGCGCAATGTTGGCGTACCAGGTGAAGCTGAGTTCAAAAACAAAGGTGTAGCATACTGCCCTCACTGTGACGGTCCACTATTCGCTGGAAAACACGTAGCAGTTATCGGCGGCGGTAACTCTGGTATTGAAGCTGCAATCGACTTAGCAGGTATCGTAAAACACGTAACTGTTCTTGAGTTCATGCCAGAATTAAAAGCTGATGCTGTCTTGCAAGAACGTCTTTACAGCCTACCTAACGTAACGGTTCTAAAGAACGTTCAAACAAAAGAAATTACTGGTACTGACACAGTAAACGGTATTTCTTATATCGATCGTGAAACTGAAGAAGTTCATCATATTGAACTTCAAGGTGTATTCGTTCAAATCGGTCTTGTACCAAACACAGATTGGTTAGGCGATACTGTTGAACGTGTTCGCGGTGAAATCGTAACAGACAAGCACGGTGCTACAAATGTACCGGGAGTGTTTGCTGCAGGCGACTGTACAAATAATCCGTACAAACAAATCATTATTTCTATGGGATCAGGAGCGAATGCAGCTTTAGGTGCATTTGATTATCTAATCCGAAATTAATGAACTGATATGAACTTTACAAAAGCAGGTGTCTTATCGACACCTGCTTTCTTTATAATTCTAATCTATAAACTAAAAACCTCTCATTCCCGTTCTTTTCATAAGCTCCAGGCAATCTAACTTCCTTGTTCAGGTCAAAAGCAGTCTGATTCTCTAAGAAAAAGATATAATCTTCCGACGGATAATACAAAATAAGTTCAACATCCCTCTCTACTTCTTCTACCGAAAGCAAAATGTTATTCACTACGTTCATAAATACTTGCACTGAAAATGGATTAAAGAAATAAAATCGATTATCACGTGGATCAATTTCATATTCTTGTGCTAAACAACATTGAAATTGAACTTTATCCTTAATATTCTTTGATTTTCTTGCATAACGCTCACGGTTTTCCATTGCTTCCTTATAGAACTCTTCATTCATTTCAATCCCAACTGCTGAAGCACCGCACTTATGATGCATATAAAAGTTTAGTCGCCCTTTTCCGCACCCAAAGTCTACTATTCGATCATTACTACTTATTTCATATTGATTCAACAGTTCTTCTAGACCACTATATGGCGTTGGTTCATAGCGATGATAGTGTAAAGATTTATTAAATCCTTTTTGTTCTCCAACTGTTTTTATATTTAATACCGCGTCATAATATTGTTCGTTCATGTGTTCACCCTACTCTCTACAAAAAGAATCTTGATACAATCCAGAATCTTTTCGATTTTCCGTCTTTTATTTTCTACGGAATCCAAATTACATGCGATCCAATTTTATCATATGAATCAATTTCATAATTTCCAATTCTAATATACCAAGGATTTTGAGGACACAAAAAGGAGTACTATTCCAAATTTTTGTATAATGTAAATAACAACACAAACCAAAAACAAGAGAAGCCGTTAATTTCCTCTATGCCTATTATATGATTTAGAGTTAATAAGACGATTCCAAACGTTTTTTCTATCTTGATCATCGAACCTCCTATCGAAAGTACTTCAAAATCTTGTCTTGATGGCGATGCTACGATTCTTCTAATAGTAAAAGTTATACAAAGAAAAAAGCCTTATCTTAAATAGACATAGGCTCTTTAAATAACAGTTCAATAACTACGCAGCAAAAATCACAGGTAAATAATTTGTAATGAGATTTATTACACTTTATATCTTAGAAGGATTTTTTTCCTGTGAATCTTAATACTGATTCTCTTGAACGTTCAATTTCTTTAATATTTTCATCATAATATTTTGATGCATATGCATAAAAGATTATGTCAATAGTCAGAAATTGTGCGAATAACGAACTAGTTGCTGCACTACGAAATTTTGCCTCTGGTGCACGAACATGTTGCAAAGACATATCGACTTTGTTAGTTAATCTGTTATTACCAAATCGTGATAATCCAATTGTTTGAATACCAGATGCTTTAGCAATATCAACAAGTTGCAGTACTTCTTCAGTTTCTCCACTATTAGATATACTGAAAAAAACACAATTTTTTGTGGATGCAGCAAGTGCTGTCGCCATGATATGTGCGTCTTGATTTGCACTTACAATCTTTCCTAAACGTAACCATTTATGAGTAATATCTTCCGCAACAAGCCATGAAGCTCCTAATCCATAGGCATAAATAACATCAGCATTTCTCATAGTTTCAACAATTTGATTAAGAATAACTTCATCTAAATAAATCGCTGTTTCTTGTATCGCCTGTACAGAGTTAGAAACTATTTTTTCTTTAATTTCCGCTATTGTTTCATTTGGTTCAATATCATAAAAACCTTTCTTCTCTGGTTGTGAGATATACGATGATAGAGATACCTTTAACTCCGAAAAACTAGCAATTTCGATAGAACGACAAAGTCTAGTGACCGCCGAACTACTAGCATTAGCATGCGCAGCTAATTCATGTATAGTCATTCTAATCACTTCTTGAGGATTGTCTAAAATATATTGTGCTATTTTCCCTTCAGACTTTGGTAATTGATGTAATAAACTCTCGATTTTTAACAATACATTTACAACATGCATATTGAATGGCTCCCTTACCTTTTAATTAACTCATATATTTCAGAGCTAAATAATATCCCCCTAATGTAGATGATACATCTTCTAAAATAAATTGGACTTTCGGTTTTTCTTGTTTAATATTTTCAATAAAGGCGGTTTGTACAGACGGTATATTAGTTAATATACCCCCTTTAATAGCAATTGTAACATCGTTATCAAAATTTAGTTTCTTCCAAACAGCAAGCGTAGTCTTGGCAAGGTGATAGCCCGCTTGCTTGAGAATATTCTCTGCAAAACCATCTCCTGCTTTTGCTTGTTGAACGATTATTGGAACAAATGACGCAATATCCGCTTTAGTTGAGGAATAAATAAATGTTTTTAATTCTAGTACATTCTGATAACCAAGTTTTGTTAGTACCAACTTAGTTAGGTCACTATAATTCCCTTCCCCATCTTCCTCTTGCGTCATTTTAATAAAAGCCTGCATAGCAATCCAATACCCACTTCCTTCATCTCCAAGAATATGTCCCCAACCACCTGCTAATTTTTCAATACCATTATGAATTCCAATACTAACAGAACCGGTTCCTGAAATTGTTAAAATACCATCTTTCCCTTTTAGTAAAGCTGCATGTGCAATAATTCCATCATTGACTATCGTAAACGGGATATGAAACGCCTCAGAGAGAGCATCTTTTATACCTTTTGTATTTTTAACCCCTCCATACCCGGCCAATCCTAGGCATATATACTGGCATTCTTCCTTTTTTAAAGGAACTAAGCATTGTTCAATCGCACTAATAATATTATGCATAGCTTGTTTTTCATCTAAAAGTAAATTTCCGAACCCTGCTTTACCCTCACTTATTTTTTCACCATTTAAATTATAAGCTACCGCTTCCGTTTTAGTACCTCCACCGTCTACTCCAATAATATAACTCATACTGGTTCCTCCTTGTGTATAAAGTGAAACTTTAATTAGTGGGGGTTTTCTTCATCCCCCACTGATTATCAGCCCTCACCAATCGGGCTTTTACGGACAGTCGATCTCCCACCTACCTTCTTTGCTTTTGCCGAATTTTGAGGTGGGAGTCTTACTGTCCGTAAATAGCAGTATAAATAAAAAGAGAAGGAGCGTTCTGTCCCTTCCCTTTCCCTTACTTTGAGGTTTTTCTCGATAAAATCACTTAATTGAAAATTGGAATTTCTCCCAAGGATCGAGATAATCAAGGAGAAAAATTTCCTCCTCAACTATCCGGCCAACCACATTCGTTTTACCTGAATTCTCCATGTCTTTCAACGCAATCTGTAATTCACCCTTGTATTGTCCATATAGCTCATTCTCAATTAAAATGTCTCCTCTTCTAATATCAGGGGTATAGGTTGGTTTAAGTTCTTCTCGTTTATATTTTACACGTGATTGAGTCGAGCGAATAAGGTATTCTGAAACATCTCCACGATAAAAATGAAATTCTTCTAGCACAATCTTTTTCTCTAACTCTGTAATTGTGTCATATAGTTCTATATAAAGCGTTAGCAATTCACTGTTTAATGTACTGAGGGCTTCTAATTCAATCTTTGATGCATATGCGTTAGCAATAATCACATCATCTATTACTCCAGTTGCAAATAAGTGTTTGGCTTGCGTTACAATTGGTAATTCACGATGCATTTCTAATGTACATAAACCTTCTGTTACTGGCCAAGGTCCGTAAGTTGCTGCTTGTGAACTAATGAATGCTGCTGTACGAATATTATGGTGTTTAAATTGCTCACAGCATTTTAGAAAATGAGCATAGCTTAATCCCGCATAACGATGAGGATAGAAATTATGTGACCCTACTAAATTCTCTTTATTAGGCTTATAAGCAATGAGATTATCTAAATAATGCGTTGCATTGCTCATATTAATTTCAACTTTTAAATTATAGGGATTATGTGTCATGATGGACTCTTCAGTTCCTGTAAATCCCATATCTAGACGGATTCCATACGCTCCTAAATCAGCAAAGAATGATAAGTCTTTATAGGAAATATCTAAATCTCCAAATACACGAGGAGATATATCAACCATTACTTCCATACCTAATTGATTTGCAAATGCAATTGTTTCTTTAAATTCCCTCATAATTTTTTCCTTATCACCTTCTACTGACAGCAAGCAAGTAAAGATTTTTTTAAATCCATATTTGTGTGCAAGTGCAATATACTCTATATCTTTTTCTACGGTTGAATGTTCTGGATAAATGGAGATACCTAATTTTCTCATCTTTACATCACCTTTACCTTCCCACATCCCAATTATTGTTGTGGCGCCAGTTTTTTTATGATACGGATCATATGTTCAATCAATTTTTGTTCGCTTATCGCGGTCATTAAGTGATCTTGAGCATGAATCATTAGTAACGTTTTTTCACTTGGAATTCCGTTCAATTCAGCTTGAATTAACTTTGTTTGTGTCTTATGAGCCAAGCTAAGTTCTTCTGCAGCTTGGTTAATAAGATTCGCTGCTCTTTCAAAGTCAAATTCCTCTGCAGCTGTTAATGCTTCATAAGCTAAACCTCTTGCATTTCCACCATGAGAAATAATTTCAAAAATTTCCATTTCGTTATTATTGATTTCCGTTGACATATCATAGCACTCCATATCGTAGTAAAGTATGGGACAATATTCTCTAACTGAAGTTACGTTTCAGAAAATATTATGTCTCAATTTGTCTTTCATATTAAATTTATTATTCTCCTAATCATCTAAAAAATTGAGGCAAATACTCTTTATGGGCTTCTAATAATTTCTGTAATACAGCTTCCGCTAAATCATCACTTGGAATAAGTGGATTAATTGTTAAAGCTAATAAAGCCTTATCATAAGAACCCGTTACGGCTGCCTCAGCACCTACTCTTTCGAATGATTTGATTTGCTGAATTAATCCTTGAATTTGAATAGGCAATTTCCCCATCGTCAAAGGAACTGGTCCATTTTTTGTTACAATACAACTCACTTCAACCGCTGAATCATAATCAACCTCATTAATTGCGCCTTTGTTTTGAATATTTAATACTTGAATTTCCTTTTTGTCATTATAGATAGAAGAAATTACATTACACGCTGCATCACTATAGTATGCACCACCCCGCTTTTCTAATTGTGGAGGTTTCATGTCTAGCTTTTCATCTTTATACAACTCAAATAGATCTTCCTCTAATTTCTTGACAATTTCAGCACGCGTTTTCCCTGATTTAAATGCTTCTAATTCTTCATCTAGAATATTTTTTGTTTTGTAATAATAACGATGATAGGGGCAAGGTACTACGCCTAATGATTTCAAAAATCTTGGATTCCAAGGCAGTGGAGCAATGTTCTTCATTGACATTTGTATCGCTGGATTCCCTAGCATTTCAAGTACTTTCTCTGTTACTTCTTGATCATCAACATATACATGTATTCCGAATACCATATGGTTTAATCCAGCGAAATCAATGTGTACTCTCTCCATTTCAACACCTAACATGTTCGAAATAGACATGTGCATATTAAATGGTACATTACATACACCGATTACTTTTTTATGCTCGCTGTAACGAAGGAGTGCTTCTGTTACCATTCCAGCTGGATTTGTAAAGTTAATTAACCATGCATTTGAGCAAAGTTCTTGCATTTCTTCTGCGATTTCTAGAAGAACAGGGATTGTTCGTAATGCTTTAAATAGGCCTCCTGCACCATTTGTTTCTTGCCCAATTAACCCTAGTTGCAAAGGAATACGCTCGTCTTTAATTCGGGCATCTAGTAAACCAACTCTCATTTGCGTTGTCACAAAGTCAGCATCCTGTAAAGCTTGACGGCGGTCTAACGTCAAATGAATTTCCATAGGAACTCCTGCCTTTTCAACCATTCTTCGTGCTAAGTTCCCTACAATCTCAAGTTTTTCCCTTCCGGCCTCAATATCCACTAACCAAAGTTCTCTAACTGGTAGCTCATCATAACGTTTAATAAAACCTTCAATTAATTCTGGCGTGTAACTAGATCCACCACCAATTGTGGCAATTTTTATTCCGTTTCGCTTTTCCATTTCACTAACACCTCATTTTAGATAACTTACTTTTTTCATTTACGCATAGACAATTGGGTAACAAATTAGTGCACTCGCTACTAATAAAGACAAGAACAAAATTAACGCTTGTTTCTTGTTTTTAAACTTACCTTCAACAAAAATAAGAACAAGAGTTAACCCTGCGCTGATTGCAAAGATATTATCTAGGTACAGTGACAAGCGTTTGTCTATTCCAACTGCATTCATTAAAGGATTAAAGATAAGATTAAAAACAAGAATAAAACTAAAAAATAGAAACGCACTTTTGTAACTAAAAAAGTGAATTCTAGATGTTGAATTCATTTTTATCTCCCTTCTCTCTTTTATATGAAAGGAAGTTTGGAGCAATTAGTCCCAAACCTCCTTTCATGTATTTTTATAAGGCTACGTTTGTGTCCTCTTTTGTTTCTGTTGGATTTTCTTGTGCTAATAGCTTTTGATCATACATTTTAAAGAATGGTAGATAAACAATAACTGAAATCGTAATATTGACTAATACAAGAATAATTGCTCTCCAGTCACCACCCGTTGAAAGGTAGGCACCTATTGGGGCTGGTAATGTCCATGGAACCATTACATATGTCGGATTTACTAATCCGATTGATGTCGCGACATACGCAATTGTTGCACCAATTAATGGTGTCACGACAAATGGAATAATTAAAATTGGGTTTAGCACAATTGGCATCCCAAAAATAACAGGTTCATTGATGTTAAATATACTTGGAACAATTGTTGCTCTTGCCATCGTCTTGCTATAAGTAGATCTTGCTGTTAATAACATCGCAATTACTAATCCTAATGTTGCACCAGATCCCCCAATCCAAATAAACCATTGGAAGAATGTTTCAGGAGCTACGTGAGGGATCGTCTCACCAGCAGCAACTGCCGCTGAGTTATTAGCCAAGTAAACTTCCCAAACTGGACGAGCAACAGCACCTACAACTGATACACCATGAATACCGAATGACCAGAAAAATGTTATTAAAAAGACTGGAATTAATACACCTGGTAATGTATCCCCAGCTTTAATAAGTGGTGCAACAGCTTTATCAACAAGTGAATGTAGATCAACACCTGCAACTACTGTAATTAATGTCATAATAGAGAGTACGATTGTAACTGGTATTAACGCTTCAAATGAACGAGATACGGACGTTGGAACAGAATCTGGCATTTTTATTGTAATATTTTTAGTCTTACATAAACGTATCATTTCAACCGAAAATATAGAAACAATCATCGCTACAAAGAGCCCATGCCCACCGAGGTTTGTCATTGGCAATACAAAACCTATATCTTTCACCATTTTTACGCCTATTGTGAATAAGAAGGCAGCTACAGATAATAATCCTCCTGATAAAGGGTCTAACTTATAGCTTTGAGACAGACTATGACCGATTCCAAAAGTAATATATAGGGTCATAATAAACATTGTTAATCGATAAGGTATTAAAATCTCCGCGATATGTTTTGCTGCCCATTGACCTATTGCGGAATCTGCTGCCACGGGTGGGAAAGCAATGATAAGAAATATGCTCCCAAAGATGATGAATGGCAAAGCAGAAACTACACCATCACGTATCGCACGTAAATGCTTCTGCTCAGACAATTTAGCCATAGGTGTCGATAAATTATTTTCTAAAAAAGCTACAAATTTGTTCATTTGTATTTTCCCCTTTAGATTGATTAGTAGTTAAGATTTCTTGCTAGATTATGTTTTTACTATCCACAAACGAATAAAGTGAAACTTCCAGCAGTTATTTTTTCTCATCCCCCAATGAGTCTGCACCAATCGGGATTTTACGGGTAGGTAATCTCTCACCTACCTTCCTCTTTCCTCTCTGATTCTTGAGGTAGAAGTCTTACTACCCGCGAATAACAAAATAAATAACAACTTTAATTTGATTGTATTATTTCATTAATTAAATTTAATAGAGCAGGTCCACCAAGGGGACTATATGATCGAGCAGGAATCATTAAACACGGGACTCCTGCTTCATCTGCAGAAGCTTTAAAACCATCAAATCGATGTTTTACTTGTGGGGCAACCATAGCAACATCCCAACCGTTTCGAACCTCTGAATCAAATTCTTGCGTACCAACAGCTAATACTTCTAAATTTTGACCATGCTTTTCCCCTTCTTTTTTCAACGCATTTACAACAATCGCACTCGACATTCCACCTGAACATACAAATAATACTTTCATTTTTACTCCCCCTCATAATATTTTTATATTGAAGCTTTAAATTGCTTTTCTTATAAATCCCTCTGCTGCGTTTAAACGCTCTACGGCTTCCTCATAAGAAACATTTGTTAAAATCATAACAATGGCAACCTTAGGTTGATTATTTGCTTTTACTAAGTATTTTTCTGCTACTTCATAACTGCATTCAGTGGCATCCATAACAATACGTTTTGCACGTTCAACCAACTTTTCATTTGTTAACTGCAAATCTACCATTAAATTCCCATAAACTTTTCCAATCCCAACCATTGAAGCTGTTGAGATCATGTTACATACTAATTTTTGAGCTGTTCCAGCTTTTAAGCGGGTGGATCCTGTAAGTACTTCAGGTCCATTTACAACTTCAATGGCAATTGCAGCAATTTTTCCAATCTCTGATTCCTTATTGCAACTTATCGCTACTGTGCCTGCCCCAAGTTGATTTGCATAATTTAGCCCCGCAATAACATAAGGCGTACGCCCACTCGCAGCAATGCCTACTACAACATCGTTACTCGTTAATTGGATTTTTTCTAAATCTTGACGACCTAATATAAAACTATCCTCTGCGCCCTCAACTGCTTTAATAAATGCACTTTCTCCACCTGCGATTAAACCTACTACTTTACTAGGATCAGTATTGAACGTTGGCGGGCATTCTACAGCATCCAACAATCCAATGCGCCCGCTTGTTCCCGCACCCATATAGATTAATCTACCGCCGCGTTTCATCGCCGCAACAATCATCTCTACAGCTTTTGCAATTTGAGGAAGTTCTTTTTGAACACAGTAAGCAACTTTCATATCTTCTTCATTCATCACCTCCAATAGATTAAGCGTTTTCATTTCATCTAAAAATATAGTCTTTTCATTACGCCCTTCCGTTGTTAAATGTTCTAGCATATAAATCATCCTTCTATCATTCGTAATCTAAAAGCTTTTTCGAAACCGCTTTCTTTAATAAGACTATAGCATCGTTAAAAATAAATTTCAATAACCAAAGATAATTTTAAAATAAAATTTCAAAAAATCTACACAATTAGAAAACTAGCGAGTATAATAACTAATTGTCAACGCTTACATTTTTTATAAACTAAAAATAAGAAAAGGATGTATGCCATTAAGTAAAGAAAGCATTTCTAAAAAAAATTAGGTTCATTGGCAATATCAATTTTTTAGGTGAATCACTACTACTTCCACTTAAAGTTTCATCATGGTTTTATAAGAATCACCATTGTCGCTTAGCAAGGAATTAAAAAAATCTATGCAAAGTAGGTGTTATGGTAATGTACATTGTTGGGTTAATGTCTGGAACATCATTGGATGGTATTGATGCTGTGCTTGTCCGTGTGAATAATAGCAAACTAAACACCGAATTAGAAATGATTGAATTTATAACACATCCTTTTCCAAAAGATGTTAGAGAAGAAATTATACAGTCATTGTCTGTAGATACATCTAATGTGCAGCTAATTTGTAGTTTAAACTTTAAACTAGGAAAATTATTTGCAGATGCTACAAAGGAAGTTTGCAAAAAAGCCGAATTTCCTTTAGATCAGCTGGATCTTATAGGATCTCATGGGCAAACGATTTACCATCAGCCCTTGCAAGAACAAAACTTGGTCCCCTCAACTCTGCAAATTGGAGAACCTTCGGTAATTGCGTACGAAACAAATACAACCGTAATATCTAATTTCCGTACTATGGACATAGCAGCGGGTGGACAGGGTGCTCCTTTAGTACCTTATACTGAATATGTTCTTTACCGGAGTGAAACAAAGGGAAGGTTGTTACAAAACATCGGGGGTATCGGAAATGTAACTGTTTTACCTAAGCAATCTTCACTAGATAACATGTATGCCTTTGATACAGGACCTGGAAATATGATTATTGATGAGGTATGTCGCCAATTGTTTAACATAGGATACGATGAAGGTGGTAATTTAGCGAAACAAGGGAAAATAAATGAACAGCTCCTATCATACTGCATAAATCACCCTTATATTATGAGCCCTCCTCCCAAAACAACAGGAAGAGAATTGTTTGGTAAGCAATATGTTGAAAAACTATTAAATAAGTTTAATAATCTTTCAAGCCACGATATAGTAGCAACTGTAACAATGTTTACAGCGCAATCTATTGTAGAGAACTATCGCAACTTTATCCTTCCACAAGTTAAAATCGATGAAGTCATTATTGGAGGCGGTGGCAGCTATAATACAACTTTACTGAAAATGATTCAATCACTACTTGGGGAGTCAATTCAAATTTACACCCAAGAGGAATTAGGATACTCTTCGGAGGCTAAAGAGGCTATAGCGTTTGCTCTTCTTGCAAATGAAACCTACCATGGTAATGTAAGTAACGTTCCAAATGCTACAGGTGCAAAAAACGCTGTCGTTCTTGGGAACGTGTCCTTCCCAACATCAGATCATTGGATTAAGATAAGAAATTCTTTAGAAGAAAGCAGGGATTTCATCAACTGAGGATTTCTTCATCCCCATCTGATGCTTAACTCTAACCAATCAGGCTATCCCTACCTCGTCATTGAAGTAGGGATAGCGCGATAAAGTAAAGAAATTATAATGTTATTCTTATACTCAAAAAATTTTCTCATAGAAATACCGGGAACTATTTGTGCTAGTTTGTATTTCTATCGATTTGAATTTTGTCCTCTAACAAGGCAAAGGATCAATTATGAAATTGATTCAAATGTAAAAAATAAAAACAATACTAGTTTAAAACTTTCAACACAGTTTGCTTCATTATTTCTACTCCATCCATTATGCAAGCATGATCAAATTTCATATAAGGGTGATGTAACCCTGGCTTTAAATTTGCTCCTAATCCTAACATAACGGCTTTTAAATGCGGTCTCTTGACTGTATAATAATGAAAATCATCACTTCCTGTAGTATAAAGCGGTGGTGCGCAACCTTCTTTCCCATATATTTCAATAATCCCTTTGCGCATGATTTGTTCTGCCTCTTCCGAAACCTGTGCCCCAGGCGCAATATCAACCCATCCGTAAGAAATCTTTGTTCCCATTGATTCAGCTGACTGAATGACATGCTCTATCTTTTTCATTAACTCCTCGAGCAATGCATTATTCTCAGCTCTTACATCTAAACCGAATTGTCCATTCCCTGGAATGATATTTAAATTATCTCCACCAGCTTGGCATTTCGTCATTTTGACAGAATATGATTTTTGCGGAGATAGCCATATATTTTTTAATCCGATATTAATCATAGAAAGGACATCAATTGCATTCACACCTTGATGCGGTCGTGCTCCATGTGCATCCTCCCCATGTATATTCGCTTCTAAGAAGGCTGCTGCTCCGTGACGGATAGATGGTGCTGCTTTTTTAAAAGGTAATTCCTCAATTGGACGTAAATGAACACCAAATAAGAAATCAGCGTCATCAACCACACCTTTCTCCACCATTTTTAAAGCGCCGTTCCCTTTTTCTTCTGCAGGTTGGAAAATAAATCTAACTGTTCCGCTTTTCCAACTGGCATTTTTCAATTGTAAAATAAGCCCCATCGCAATCGTCATATGGGCATCGTGACCACATGAATGATTCGCTTTAAATTCTCCATCTACTTCTTGCCACAATGCATCCATATCAGCTCGAATCGCGATAACTGGCTTCCCGTTCCCAACCTCTGCGATCACTCCAGGACAATCATCAAATGTTTTATATGAAATTCCTTCTTCTTTTAGAAATTGAGTGATATAAGCTGTTGTCTCATATTCCTTCCAACTCACTTCAGGGTTTTCGTGTAAATGCTGAAAAATTTCTGTTAAACGCTCTTGTAGCTCTAAAGTTTTCAACCTTCCAGTCTCCTTCCTAAATTCGAAGCAGTTTTTCGTTTATAAAAAATCCTATTTCGAAAAACATATTGAATATTCACTTAAATGTCAAGAGATTGTCCCTTCATTTCTTTTGAAATATAATAAGATAATTAAGATTAAAATTCTGAAAATTCTTTTTAAACCACTCATCATTTATCTAAACTCCTTATGAATACGTATAACTTTAAATCTATGACACAAAGGACGTGAATTATACAATGAAAATTACAGCTATTCACATTTATGCAATTCGTTTACCACTTCGTAACCCATTTGTTATTAGCTATGGCTCTTATCCTGATATGCCATCTATTATCGTAAAATTGGAAACAGATGAGGGCATTATCGGTTACGGCGAGGGAGTTGCTGATGATCACGTTACAGGTGAGTCATGGGAAAGTACTTTCCATATTTTAAAACACACGTTGGCTCCAGCACTAATTGGGAAAAACCCAATGAATATCGAAAAAATACACGACATCATGAGTCAAACAATTTACGGTGTACCTACTGCAAAAGCTGCGATTGATATTGCCTGCTTTGATGTAACGGGGAAAAAACTTGGCCAACCTGTATATCAACTAATTGGCGGACGCTATCATGAAAAATTCCCTGTCACTCATGTCTTAAGCATCGCTTCTCCAGAAGATATGGCAGAAGAATCTGCTTTCATGATTCAAAAAGGATACCAATCTTTCAAAATGAAAGTCGGTACAAATGTAAAAGAAGATGTAAAAAGAATTGAAGCTGTACGTAAGCGTGTAGGAAATGATATCGCCATTCGTGTTGATGTAAACCAAGGTTGGAAAAATAGCGCAAATACATTAACAGCACTTCGTTCATTAGGGCATTTGAACATCGACTGGATTGAACAACCTGTTGTAGCAGATGATATTGAGGCAATGGCTCACATTCGCTCTAAAACAGACATCCCCCTTATGATTGATGAAGGACTAAAAAGCTCTCGTGAAATGCGCCAAATTATTAAACTGGAAGCAGCCGATAAGGTAAATATAAAACTAATGAAATGCGGCGGTATATACCCCGCTGTGAAACTCGCTCATCAAGCGGAAATGGCAGGTATTGAATGTCAAGTTGGTTCCATGGTTGAATCATCTGTTGCATCTTCTGCAGGATTTCATGTTGCCTTCTCTAAAAAAATTATTACAAGTGTTGAGCTGACCGGGCCATTAAAATTCACGAAAGACATTGGAGATTTATCTTACGACATACCATTTATTCATTTAAACCAAAAGTCAGGATTAGGTATTGAGGTTAACGAGGATACATTACGTGAATTAACTGTCTTTCAAGACGTTGTTCGCTAAAGGAGGACTACACCATGGATATCCTTTATGAAGGAACATTAAAACAAAATGTGCAAAACTTTCAAGTTACAACATTATCGTTAAATCACGTTGAGGAAATCCTATTATTACAGGATATCATAATTGAAGCATTAGAAAATAAGGATCGTCTGCAGCCTCTGACACTAGAAGAATTTCGATACATATTAAACAGTAATGGCATGATGATAGGTGCCTTTGCAGGAGACCAATTGATCGCATTCCGTGCCCTATTAGTCCCTCCTATTGATGAGGATCATTTAGGACTTGATATTGGTTTAACACATGAAGAATTAGAGCGGGTTATCTATCAAGAAATTTCAAACGTCCACCCTGACTATCGTGGCAATGGCATGCAAAAAATATTAGCGAAAGTCATTATGAAAAAGTTACAACAAGCCGATGGTAAATTCGATTACGTTTGTTGCACCGTTGCGCCATTTAACATTCCGAGTTTAAAAGATAAATTTGCGCAAGGAATGGAAATTGCGGCGCTGAAGGAGAAGTATGGCGGTAGTATGCGGTATGTTTTTGTAAAGGAGTTGCGTAAAGATAAGGAAAGAGATTGGACGGATATTAAAAGCGTTCCGATGAATAATACTAGTGAACAACAGGCATTACTTGCGGAGGGGTATCGTGGGTATGAGATGGAGAAAATAGATGAGAATTTTATTGTGAAGTTTGGACAATAAAGTGAAATTTTAATCAGTGGGGGTCTTCTTCATCCCCCACTGATTATTAGCCCCCACCAATCGGGCTTTTACGGGCAGTTTATCTCCCGCCTAACTTCTTAAAGAAAAGTGGAAGTGGCTCGTCCAGAATGTGAGGGGATGGAGCTTCTGACATAGAGGTGTTTTTTACCTCGCAGGAAGAAGCGAAGCCACCGAACATTCTAGCCACTGGAACTGGACGATGCTTTCACTCAGTTTTGAAGCGGAAATATTACTGCCCGCAAATATCTGGATAAATTAGGGTTCTACGTTATTTTAAGCCATATACTCTACATGTCTAGAGTAATAGTAACCGCCACTAAACAGTCATCTTCCAACTTGATAACGCTAACCAGTTTTCCATCTCCTTATAATCAGGCATTATCTTCCCAACAAGGCGCCAAAAAGAGCGATCATGATTTAGATGAACCATATGGCACATTTCATGAACGACTACATAGTCGATCACCCTCTGTGGTGCCATTGCCAGCTTCCAATTAAATGTTAACTGTAGATTTGAATCACAAGTTCCCCATGTACGGTTACTATCTGAAATACGGATGGAACGCGGTTTTGTTTTAAAGTTGCTTTGATACGATTTAATACTCTTCTCTACTAACGCTTTACACTGCTTATAATAAAACCGTTTTAAAGCTTGTTTTATTTTCTCATCTTCAAGCTCTTTCACATATATATGCAGCTTATCACCTTCAAACACTGCATTGTCTTGCCCAATACTTGCATCTTGAGAGATTTGTATCGGATATGTGTTTCCTAAATACAGAAAACCCTCTCCTTGATCATAAGCCTTTTCCTGCGGTCCAAGCACTCGCTCCTGCATTTCCTTACGTGTTCTCTGAATCCAATCCCATTTCTCCTCTAACAATTGAATTATATATTCAACTGGCGTCCCTTTCGGAGCTTGCACTTCAACATTCCCATAAGAATCTACATAAAGACGTACGGATTTTTTCTTCTTATAATTTATATGAAAATTAATCGTCTCACCTAAATATGTATGTATCATTTCATCACCTAGCGTATTTGTTCTTATTATTTTACAAATAAAAAAGAGTAGGCTATAAACGTCCTACCCTACCTATTATATCATTTACTGCTTTACCATGAATGTTACAATGCTTATCCTCTATACTTTACAGCTAATCCCTTTAAGAAATTCCTTGCGTATCTATCACCACACTCTTTGTAATTCTTGTGGCCTTTCTTTCTTAATAGAGCGCCTAACTCTCCTTTTGTCACCTTAACACCCACGCTATCTAATATAGCAAGTACATCTTCACTCGTTAATGATAGTGCTATTTTCATTTTCTTTAAAAGAAGATTATTGGCACTCTCATTGCCCTGTAAAGGTGCTGCTTGTCCTGCAGGTTGCCCCGGTTTCGGATCTTGCTTTCCTCTTTTTAAAGTAATAAAGCCATTTAAAAATGATTCTAACATCATCATATCGCATGTTAATACATAATCATCTTCGACTACATCCGCATTTTCAGCTTCATGTTGTGGACTTTTCTTTACTTTTGTAAGCATATCAACTACTTCTTCTTTCGTTACTTCCATGCCACCAAGTTTAAATATCTCTACCATATCTATATCTTTTATATCCATAGCATATCTTACTCTTTTTAATATATCGTTGTTGCTCATTGCCATTGTTAGTCCTCCTAAAATATTGATTATTTATACAGCTGTTAAAGTTTATCCTCTAACATGCTTTAAACTATCATGTTTAATATAACCTTTCAGTTAATGTCCGCCAAATTAATACTTTAACATTTTAAAGATAAGTTTTATAGTCTCCCTCGAACTTTTCTCCACCATTGTATCTATGGATCTCTTACTTGTTCGTTGTATGCTAATAAAAAGGTTTCTCTCTTAACATTAAATAAAAGAAAAAACAGTGCTTTGATTTCTCAAATACACTGTTCTTTTCCAAAGTTATCAAGCAATGCACGCACTTCATCTGTTGATTTCGTACTCATCAATTGATTTCTTAATTCAGCAGCTCCATGGAATCCTTTTACATAAATTTTGAAAAAGCGATGAAGCCCTGTAATTGAACGTGGTAGTACTTCCGCATATTGATCTTGAAGATCCAGCTGTAGTCTTAAAAGATCAAGGTATTCTTTACTACTATGCTCTTTTGGCTCTTTTTCAAAAGCAAAAGGATTTTTAAAAATACCTCGCCCGATCATAACGCCATCAATACCATATTGCTGGGCAAGCTGCAGCCCAGTTTGACGGTCAGGAATGTCTCCATTGATTGTTAGTAGCGTATTCGGTGCGATACGGTCACGTAATTTTTTGATTTCCGGGATTAGCTCCCAATGCGCATCTACTTGGCTCATTTCCTCTCTTGTACGTAAATGAATAGAAAGGTTCGCAATATCCTGTTTTAAAATATGCGTTAGCCACGCCTCCCACTCATTTAACTCCTTATAGCCAAGTCGCGTTTTCACGCTGACAGGCAGTCCGCCCGCTTTTGCTGCTTGAATAAGTTCTGCCGCAACGTCTGGACGCAGAATAAGGCCACTACCTTTTCCTCTTGATGCCACATTCGGTACAGGGCAGCCCATATTAATATCGATGCCTTTAAATCCTAGCTCTGCCATGCCAATACTCATTTGACGGAAATATTCAGGATTATCCCCCCAAATATGTGCCACCATTGGCTGTTCATCTTCTGTAAAAATCAAACGGCCACGCACACTTTTCATGCCCTCTGGATGACAATAGCTATCCGAGTTTGTAAACTCTGTGAAAAATACATCCGGTCGCCCGGCTTCACTTACTACGTGACGAAAAACGACATCTGTCACATCTTCCATTGGTGCAAGTACAAAAAATGGTCGTGGTAAATCACGCCAAAAATTATCTATCATTTCAAACTCAAATCCTCTCACTATGATCAAAATTTCAAGCTCTCGGTCAAAAAATATAAAGCCAAATGTTACATTTATACCATACGTAATAACTTATTATCAAACACAAATATATGTGGACATTTATAATTTGTGAAAATCAGCAATGTTTATTTTAACTACAATCGGGCCTGAATGGTATGTTTATAAGCCAAAAAGCAGATGGTATAGATTTTTTCTATATCAACTGCTTTTCTATTATACCAACTTAAGCCAAGCCACACACTCCACATGAGTAGTATGCGGGAACATATCAACAGGTTGTACTTCCTGCGTTTTATATCCGCCTTCTTCTAATACTTTTAAGTCACGTGCAAGTGTCGCCGGGCTACATGATACATATACAACACGCTTCGGCTTCATATCAATAATCGTGTTTAATAAGGCCTCATCGCAGCCTTTACGCGGTGGGTCTACAACGATTGTGTCTGCGATTACACCTTCTTTATACCAGTTTGGAATAACTACTTCTGCTTCTCCTACTGCAAATTCGGCGTTTGTCATGTTGTTTAATGCCGCATTTCGATTTGCATCCTCAATTGCTTCTGGAACGATTTCAACGCCATATACTTTCTTCGCTTTTTGCGCTAGGAATAGTGAGATTGATCCGATTCCGCAGTATGCGTCGATAACTGTTTCATTTCCAGCTAGTTTTGCGTATTCTAATGCTTTATCATATAGCACTTTCGTTTGTTCTGGGTTTACTTGGTAGAAAGAACGTGCCGAGATAGCAAATTTAATATCGCCGATAAAGTCATAAATATATTCCGATCCGTATAGGACTGTTGTTGTGTCTCCAAAGATTACGTTTGTACGTTTCGTGTTTACGTTTTGAACAATTGATTTTACATTTGGGAACTTCGCTGTAATTTCTTCGATGATTGTCTTATTATTTTGAAGTTCTGCCGTACGTGTAATGAAGACAAGCATAATTTCCCCTGTTACTTGTCCGTAACGGGCCATTACGTGACGAAGTGTGCCTTTATGACGTTCTTCGTTGTACGCTGTGATTCCGTGTTTTTCACAAATACGTTTTACTTCTTGAATTAACGTATCGTTTTCTTCTGCTTGAATTAAGCATGTTTCCATATTAATGATCTCATGCGTGCCTTGACGATAGAAACCAGCTACAAGCCCGCCTTCACGTTCTCCAATCGGTACTTGTGCTTTATTTCGATACACCCAAGGATTTTCCATACCAAGAACCGGATGAACTGGTACATCGTGAAGTCCGCCGATGCGTTGCATCACGTCACGCACTTGTTTTTCTTTCGCCTTTAGTTGTCCTTCATATGTTAAATGCTGAAGCTGGCAACCACCGCATTGGTTGTATACTGGGCATTCTGCATCTTTGCGATATGGGCTTTCTGTATGAAGCTTCATTAAACGACCAAATGCGAAATTCTTCTTTACTTTAATAATTTTAATTTGTGCTTCTTCGCCTGGTAATCCGTTTTTTACGAAAATAGGATATCCTTTTACCTTCGCAACACCGGCACCATCATGTGTTAAATCTTCAAATACTACATCTATAAACTCGTTTTTTTCAACTGGTGGCTTCATTTTAGTACTCATCTTCCGACCTCTCTTTTTCATAACACTGCGTTACATTTTATCATACTTATATAGTCTTTTTCTATTGGAAGAAAAAAACCTATTGACGATGCTTCTCTATTAGTGTTACGCTACTACTAATTTAATACGGACGATGTTACCTCATATATACTCGATAATATGGATCGAGAGTTTCTACCCGGCAACCGAAAATTGCTGGACTATGGGGAAACTAATGAATATTAGCTTTTTTGTGTATACAAAGACTCATATTGATTAGCTTTCTCTCATAGATGAAAGTAAATCCATATGGGTCTTTTTTTATTTTTTACTTTTCTAAAAGGTCAGACATCTTACGTATGACATGAAACCTCTACTACTTTTATTTATTAGTTATATAACGAGCGTTTTATGTAAAAACTTTATACGAACTTCTGAAAGGGGCTACTACATGCAATATGTAATAAGCATTATCGGTATTTTTGCCGTGTTAGGTTTATGTTTTGCTTTGTCAAACAACAAAAGTAAAATCAACTTCCGTGCAATTGCTATTATGATTGGTTTCCAGATTTTAATTGGTTGGTTTATGTTTGGCACAAAAATTGGTCAAGAGATCATCATTTTTATTAGTAAAGTCTTCAACAAGTTGATTAAGCTTGGTACAACAGGTGTTGACTTCCTATTTAATGGAATCCAAAGAGACTTTGTCTTTTTCTTCAACGTGCTATTAATTATTATCTTTTTCTCAACACTTCTCTCTATTTTTAGTTATTTAGGCGTTTTACCATTCATCGTTCGCGTCGTCGGTGGTGCGATTTCCAAAATTACTGGTTTACCACGCGTTGAATCATTCCATGCGGTAAACTCTGTATTCTTCGGTTCCAGCGAGGCATTAATCGTAATTAAAAATGACCTAAAACACTTTAATAAAAACCGTATGTTTATCATTTGCTGTTCAGCAATGAGCTCAGTTTCAGCTTCTGTTACAGCTTCATACGTGATGATGCTAGATGCGAAATATGTACTAGCAGCACTCCCACTGAACTTATTCTCTAGCTTAATTGTTTGTTCATTATTAACACCAGTTGATACGAAAAAAGAAGAAGAAACGGTTCAAAAATTTGAAAGAAGTCTATTCGGTGACAGCTTGATCGGTGCAATGATTAACGGTGCATTAGATGGTTTAAAAGTAGCTGGTATCGTTGCCGCTTTAATGATTGCATTTATTGGCGTTATGGAAGTTGTAAACTATGTGATTAGTGCAGCTTCAGGCGCAATGGGACATGCTGTTACACTGCAACAAATCTTCGGTTATATTCTTGCTCCATTTGCATTCCTAATGGGTATTCCAGCTCATGATATTATCCCAGCTGGCGGAATCATGGGAACAAAAATTGTTTTAAATGAATTCGTAGCTATTCTTGATTTAAAAGAAGTTGCTACAACGTTATCTCCACGTACAGTTGGAATCGTTACCGTATTCTTAATTAGCTTCGCAAGTATTAGCCAAATTGGTGCGATTGTTGGTACAATCCGTGCCCTTTCTGAAAAACAAGGAAGCGTTGTATCTAAGTTTGGTTGGAAAATGCTATTTGCATCAACACTTGCTTCTATTTTATCCGCTACGATTGCTGGATTATTTATTTAATAATGAATCACCCTTCTCCTTTTATTAGGGAGAGGGGTGATTTTTTTTAATCAAAAGTAACGATTCTAATAATGTAACGATATGCAAAATTGCATGCACTCTTCAGCACAATTTCTCTTTTGTAAATCAAGAAAGAAATATATACTAGTATTGGCACTAAGATATGTTTTGTCTGTTTATAGTGAAAGAAATATCCAACATCAAAACCCCAAAAGAAAAAACGTTTTTAAAGATACCTTCGAAAATAGCTATTTTCGGAGGTATCTTTTTTCATCAAGTAATATATACATACAATTATTTTTCTTCACAAAAATTTCACATAAGACAAAGCCTATGTAAATGAACATCACCTTTGTCGAATTCTCCCAAAAGAGATATTCCCCTCTATATGCCATAGTGATATGATGAACAAGGGTATTATTCAAATAGAAATATTTGAATGCATAGTCTCTTGTAATCAAAAAAGATAAAGAATCGATTACATATGAGAGACAGCACGATAAAAACACAATAGAAGGATGATATTATGAAAAAATATGCTCGTATTGCTTTACTTTCTTCTACTATTCTCGTAGGTTGTAACACTAGCACCATTAGTGAGAAGCAGACAAAAGAAGCAACTTACAAGAAGCAACAGGAAACGCAAGAAGTACAGGCAAAAGCAGTAGAAATACCTGTAACACAAGGACTTATTTCGTGGGATCCCTTTGATTACAACGCAAAAAACACCACACTCTACACTAAAAACTTAAAAGCTTCATTTAAAACAGTGCGCTACAATATTTGGCGTACAGCTGATGGACCTGCAAGTAAACAAACATTTGTATCACACGACAAAGCTCGTGATTTCGCTCTCCCATTTCATTTACAATCATTTCATTTAAAACGCGGGGAATTTCAAATTGAAACAGTGGGATTAAAAGAAGATAACACAGAAGTTCCTCTAGTGAAATCTACGATTACATTCCAACAGTATGTACCTTTCCTTATGTATCATGCCATTGAGAAATACCCTGGACCAAGTGATGGCGATTTAGGTTTATATGTGCCACCAGAGCAATTTGAAAAGCATATGCAGTATTTAAAAGATAACGGTTATACAATGTTAACGTTTGAACGTTGGGGTGATATAAATCGTGTCAATAAACCTATCTTTATAACAATGGATGATGGTCGAAAAAATAATATGAATGCTCTGCATATTTTACAAAAATTAAAAGATGATAGATTCCAACCAGCAGCAACAGAATTCCTTGTTTCAAATGATATTGATAAACCAAATCGTCTTACAACAGACGAGGTAAAACAAATGCTTGATTCAGGTATTTTTTCTATTCAATCTCATACCGCTAACCATGCAATGTTGGCTTATACAAACAACTATGATGAAGAATTACGTAAATCTAAAGAAAAAATTGAAAATCTTACAGGCAAAAAAATCATCGCCCTTGCTTATCCAGTAGGTTCTTATAATGATCCAGCTGTGGAAGAAACAAAGAAACATTACCAATTTGCAGTAACGACAGATCATGGAACTCACATTACAAAAGGCTCACCGAACGAACAATACTTAATTAAACGTCATTTTGTTGGTCCTAACACAACAATGGCGCAGTTCATCTCACTTGTAAAAGAAAAGTATTAATCATTTTTCAGGCTACTTTTTATGAAAAAGTAGCCTTTTCTTTTATTTAGAGGTAATCACAGCTTGTTGCTTTAGTCCGTTATATCATTTACATAAAAAACCTTTTTGTTTATCTTTCCGTTTGAATACAGCCAGTACCATAATTATAAGGAAGTGTAGCGGGAGACATATATCGATATAACTCTTCGGTCAATAAAGATCATGCTTGTTTTTGGTTCATATTCATAAAAAGCACGTTACTATCCTCATTAGCATAAGAGAATAGTAACGTGCTTTTCAATTCAAAAATAGTCTAAATCCTTAAGTTGATAGATGTAGGGCGGCACCCCAATATGCTTGGATTAAAATCATTGCAAACAGCTAAAAAAGTGATTGCTGGAATAGAAGTTATGCATATGACCAAAAAGGGACAAACTCCCTAAAGTGAGAAGTCTGTCCAAAAACAGATATATCTTATCCATGATCTCTTTGGTTTAACAGCATAAAATTCAATTCCGCTAAGAATCTTTCGTTCTTTTTTCATACCTCACTATTTTTGCATCAGAACCTACAATAGTGAATTAGAATAATGATTTAATACTTGCTAGGACAGTCAATATACCTATAATAATAACAAATACATTGCTCGCTTTCCCTTTGTATTTAGCTAGTACTGGTACTTTGTGGATCGCGTACATTGGTAATAGACATAAGATAGCAGCAACTAACGGACCGCTAAGGGCATCAATGATTCCAAGAATACTTGGATTTGCATAAGCAACATACCAGCATGTTAATACGACAAAAGTAAGGATCATTGTCTTAACTGTTTTTTCTCCCATATTTTTTCCGCGTTTTTTACCGAACTTGATAATCACGTCACGCATTACTTCATATGCTCCTATATAATGGCCAAGGAAGGACTTTGTTATAGCCACAAAAGCAATGATAGGAGCTGCAATAGTGATTACAGGCGAATTCAGCTCATTAGCAAGATAAGATAGGATTGATAAGTTCTCTTCTTTTGCTTTCATAAGATCACTTGGAGTCAAACTTAATGTACTGCTCCAAACAAAGAACATAACAACAGCGAATGTCATGATATAACAAGCTTTTTGTATTTGAGCACATTTGGCATCAGTAGCTTCTATTCCATAGGTTGCTCTCTGTTTCATAACAAATGATGAAATCATAGGAGAATGATTAAACGAGAATACGATGATTGGTAATATCATTAAAATCGTTCCCATATATCCCGTTCCTGTTGAAGCAGTAGAAACACTTGAAAAACTAAGCATTGACGTATTCCACTGTGGAATCAAAGATATTGCGATAAAAAGTAGAGAAGCTATGAAAGGATATACTAGCATGCTCATTATCTTCACGGTGATATCTTGTCCAAAATTTAGTATAGCTATAAGACCGAGTACTAATACAAGCGATAAAATGGCCCTTGGAGGCTCTGGCATGTGCAATTGATTCACAATAAAACTACTTGCAGTATTTGTAAGTGCAACCGAATACATCAGCACGATCGTATAAATTGAAACGAAGTATACTATGTTAAAAATTATACTTGCCTTATTTCCGAAATACTCTCTTATTGTACCTGTAATCCCCTCATCAGCAGAATTAGAAGCGTATATCATTTTAGCAAGCGCTCTATGTGAGTAATACATAACAGGATATGCAAGTATGGTAATTAACAATAATGATAATAAACCACCTGAACCCGCATTAATCGGTAAAAAGAGTACGCCTGCTCCAATTGCTGTTCCAAAAAGGCTCAATGCCCAGGTAGTATCCTGTTTATGCCACTTTTTAGGATCTAGATATTTCTCATTTTTTACTGCAGTGTTTTCATCTTGAAATTCTATTTTTTTTGCAGTATTTCCATTCATATAATAATTCCTCCTTATATCCTATTCTTACGTCTCTTTTTAAGGCTTAGGAATATAGACCATTCTTGAATAATGAATTGCTTACAAGGTGCGCCGCATCGTGTGTCCAACCTGATAGATTTGTTAGCGTTTACAAAACAACTCAATTATATAATATATTAGTATACTTTAATTGTATAGTAGTATATTTTAGTGATAATGGCTTTTAGCATACTGACGCCCTTAGGAGAACAATAGAGAATAGAATTGTTAACTATTTCACAATATTTCCAATAACTGTTTATTTATTTAATTGTTTCTCTCCAAAGATTTTACTTTTAATGGCAATCCCTGTAGGTGTGGCTGCAATTCCACCTAAACCTGTCTCTCTTAATTCGCGAGGCATCTGTCTTCCAACTCTATACATCGCTTCAATAACTTCGTCAGCATTGATGATATTGTTTACACCGGCTAATGCGATGTCCGCTGCTGCTAAAGCATTGGCCGTTCCAATAGCGTTTCTCTTTACACAAGGAATTTCTACCAAACCAGCGACCGGATCACAAACTAAACCGAGTAAATTTTGTAATGCGGTTGAGAAAGCTTCAGAAGATTGCTGCGCTGTTCCTCCGGCAGCTTCTACCGCTGCTGCTGCAGCCATTGCTGAGGCACTGCCTACTTCAGCTTGGCACCCTCCGTACGCTCCGGAAATACAAGCGTTATTTGCGACTATCATTCCAAATAAAGATGAAGTGAATAGAAAATGGACCATATCTTCATGACTTAACTGCAACGTATCTTTAATACTAAATAGGACTCCCGGGATCGTCCCACTCGCACCTGCTGTTGGAGTTGCACAAATAGCTCCTAATGAAGCATTTACTTCATTAACCCCGATAGCACTTTGAATCCCTAACACCATCAAATCTCCAGAAAGAGTTTTTCCATTTTCTCGATATTTTTTTATTTTAACAGCATCCCCTCCGGTTAAACCGGTCGGAGAAAATACCCCGTTGCCCCCGATACTTTTATTTACGGCATTTTCCATAGTCGCTAAGTTTTTTTCCATTTTACTCCAAACTTCTTCATAAGAAGTTTTAGTTTGTTCAATTTCCTGTTCGATTGCTAATTCATAAATTGGCTTTTGCCTTTTATTAGCTGCATCTACAATTTCTTTTATGGTCATATACATATTTTTTCACCTCTTAATAACTAAAGAATAATGATATTAGCTATACTGCTTACACTTCCCAATTCCTTCTGAGCATCACCAGGCAATAGCGAATCCAAAGCGAATACATATAAATATTTTCCATTTTCTTCTAAACTATAAAAATTGTTAATTTCCACATCATATTGTTTAAAGATTCTGCGTAAGACAAATTCAAAGTCAGCTCTTTCGGAAATCGCAATAATAACTGGTAATGGCCCCTGCAAATCTAGGCTAAATCCGTCAATTTCAACATGTTTAACTTCAATTAATCCGCCGCCAACCGAAATACCCACTGTTCTAATACTTCGATTTTCATCCTCTAAATATACATCTGCCGTATTTGGATGACCAGCAGGGCTATCACCTGCTTTTTCAATAAAGGTAATGTCAATTCCTTTAGATTCTGCTATTTTAATAGCATCTGGCACTTTGCTGTCATCGGCAGCAAACCCTAATATCCCAGCAATAATTGCAAAATCAGTTCCGTGTCCTTTATGGGTTTCAGCAAATGATTCATAATACCTTACCACGACTTTTTTTGGAAGACCTTGAAGTAACTTATTGGCAACTGTTCCAATAGCTAAAGCACCTGCAGTATGTGAACTTGAAGGACCTATCATTACCGGCCCAATTACATCAAAACAACTTTTGTATTTAACGACCTTTTTTTCTTTAATAGATACTACATTCATGTTTATATAAGCACCTCCATCATTTATTATTTTTAAGTGCAGTTGAATCTAAGTTATTAGAGTGACCAATTCAAAATAAAATCTGGCTGATAACATTTCCATTTTCATATTGAATAAATTTCCTTCTGATCACACACCTTTCTTAGAGAAGAAATCGTATCAGTTTGTCCAATTTTAGAAGATTACTTGCAAGGTCTTTAAAATTTTTGTATCCGAACCAAGTTTAATATTTTCTTCGAGGTAATAGATTATTTCTCGACGCCCTCATTATAACTTGTATATTTATAAGTTTAATATTTTTTTATTTTTAGAAAAATTGAATAAATAAAATTTTGAATGAATAATAAATTACATTTGGCACGTAGCAATTGTGTCCATTATTTGAAGCTGTATTAGTTAGTAGCAAAGCAAAAATAACACAGAGTTCCTTTGATTAACACATTGACTATATTGGAAAATCATTATAAAGATACTTATATTATTCTTTGTAGAAACATCTTATTTTATGCGTGAAAGCTGTTGTAATAAATGATTCATGTAGATGAAAAGGAATAAATTAAGAAAATATAAAATTTATTTCGGTTATTTATTATCCTTTTTGAATTTATATACATTTTTCAGAAAAAATAAACTTCCTTTTTCAGCAATCGGTCCATATAGTTGCATAAATCCCAATTTCTCAATTATGACAATGAGAGATGACAATATCGAACAAGGAGATATAAGATGTTGAAAAAAGCAGATCTGCGGATTATTCGGAATTTCAAAAAGTTACTTTGCGGTCTATGACAGCAATCCTGTCACTACCCCATTCCATTCTCCAACTTTAAAATTAGCTTAAATCATAGACTTAAACATGTAGCTCCCTCCCTTCAAATGCTATAATTTGTAAAAAAGTTTATTGGAGGCTTCAATGAAATTACATGCTCTTTTGGATTTTCTACATTTATTATTTTTAAGCATTAAAAGTCATTATGTTCTTGGCATCCCTATTTATGTATTTTTAATCCCTTTCATATTTGTTGTCGGTTACATTATTATCACGATTAACAAACCTATAAAAAGAAAAAGACGCTACATTTAAGCCAATTGCAACCGAATATATGATTGTTGATAACGTCGATGCAGAAGGTTCTTTATCCACCGCGAATCTAAAAGAAATGGTTGATTCAGGTATATTCTCTGTCCAATCACACACAGCAACACATGCTGAAAGCCCCAAAAGAAAAATTTGAAAAGATTACTGGCAAACCTGTCATTGCCTTCGCATACCCATTTGGTCATGTAAATGATTAAGTTGTCGAAGAAACAAAAAAATATTATCAATTTGCAACAACGACAAAGCCAGGGCGGTTTATTACGAAAGGTGAGCCTAACGAATTATTCAAAATGAGGCGTTTTCGCATACATCATTCCATAACAGTGGAACAATTTACACGCTCTATTAAATAACCAAAAAATAGAACTCAATCTCATTTGAGTTCTATTTATATTTTTGAATTTTTCTTGTATTATGTATATAATAAATCTTTTGAATAAAGGAGATCGTACATATGTCATTTGAACAAACGTTAGAAAAGTATGCTGCTCTTGCAGTAAATGTTGGTGTTAATATTCAACCTGGGCAAACATTATCTATTAATGCGCCACTTGAGGCAGCTCCATTTGTCCGCCTTGTTACAGAAAAAGCATATAAATCAGGGGCAAAGCATGTATATGTAGATTGGAACGATGAAGTATTAACACGTTTAAAATTTGACTTAGCTCCTGAAGAAGCATTCTCAGAATTCCCTGCTTGGAAGGCGCATGCACGTGAAGAGCTTGCAAAAGAAGGCGCTGCATTTATGTCTATCTATGCAGAGAATCCAGATCTATTAAAGGGTGTAGATGCAAAGCGAATTGCAAGTGCTCATAAGGTTGCTGGTGAAGCAATGAAAGTATACCGCGATTATGTACAAGCAGATAAAGTAAGCTGGTGCGTGATCTCTGTACCTACGAAAGAATGGGCTGCAAAAGTATTCCCTGATGTTGCGCCAGAAAAGCAAGAAGAAAAGCTATGGGATGCAATTTTCCAAGCAACTCGTGCAAATTTAGAAAATCCTGTGGAAGCATGGAAAGAACATGATGAAACATTACATGAAAAAGTAGACTACTTAAATGAAAAACATTATAAAGCTCTTCATTATACAGGTCCTGGGACAGATTTAACAATTGAACTTCCAGAAAAACATGTATGGGCTGGAGCTGGAAGCTTAAATGAAAAAAACGTACCCTTTATGGCTAATATTCCAACAGAAGAAGTATTTACAATGCCATTAAAATCAGGTGTAAACGGACAAGTATCAAGTACGAAACCATTAGTTTTTGGAGGCAACATCATTGATAATTTTACACTTACATTCGAAAATGGACGTATTGTAAACTATAAAGCTGATACTGGCGAAGAAGCTTTAAAACATTTAGTAGAGACAGATGAAGGCTCTCATTTCTTAGGAGAGGTTGCATTGGTACCTCACGACTCGCCAATTTCTAATACAAATATTTTGTTCTATAATACGTTATTTGATGAAAATGCATCTTGCCATTTAGCAATTGGAAATGCTTATGCATTTAACTTAGAAGGCGGTAAAACAATGACAAAAGAAGAGCTTGCTGAAAATGGGGCGAACTCTAGTATTACACACGAAGACTTTATGATCGGGTCAGCTGAGCTTGATATCGACGGTATTACAGCTGATGGAAGACATGAGCCAATCTTCCGTAAAGGAAACTGGGCATTCTAAAAATATAAATGATTGAATGAAAAAGAGCTGCTTTCTTTAAAGTGAACCCCATTAATGGGACATGAAAAAAACACCTCCTTAATTCGCATACTAAATGCGAATTAAGTGGAGGTGTTTTTCATTTGAAGAAAAGAGTTCATTATCCAGAAGAAATAAAATGGAAAGTCGTTGAAATGAAAAAGGAAGGTTATTCTAACCGAACAATTATGGAAACATTGGGGGTTAAAAATGTAAGTCAAATTAAAAGATGGATGAACTGGTATCATACAGATCAGACTCATCGTTTCCAACAACCTGTAGGTAAACAGTATTCTTACGGAAAAGGACCCGGGGAGTTAAGTGAAATAGAACAGTTACGTTTGGAAAATAAACATTTAAAAG
>NZ_KI535305.1:0-90243 GCF_000482345.1 Bacillus sp. UNC437CL72CviS29
CAGGTTGTTGGAAACGATGAGTCTGATCTGTATGATACCAGTTCATCCATCTTTTAATTTGACTTACATTTTTAACCCCCAATGTTTCCATAATTGTTCGGTTAGAATAACCTTCCTTTTTCATTTCAACGACTTTCCATTTTATTTCTTCTGGATAATGAACTCTTTTCTTCAAATGAAAAACACCTCCACTTAATTCGCATTTAGTATGCGAATTAAGGAGGTGTTTTTTTCATGTCCCATTAATGGGGTTCACTTTAATATCGAAGGTTCTTTTTGCTAGAATAGTTATGATTCTTTCGTGGTGAATATTTGTTTGAAACGGTGCGGATTTCCCTTTTCTTCTCGATTTTTTTCTTTTGAAAAAACACTTAAGAGTAGTGGGGTTGCAGAATAAATACTGTCTTTTTCTAATAGGTGTTTCATACCTGACACCATCATATACAGATCTAAAATAACAATGGTAAATAATAAAACAGGACCAAAAACTATCCCAAAAGGTTAACTTAGATAGTTTTAAACAATGTTAAATCCATACAACTAATACTTGTAAATATTTGTTGATTTGGCCAAACATAAGATTTGGGAAGTAGATAGAGCTTTACGTGCAGTTTACCTATAAAAAAATCTCTTTTTCGACAAAAAAATAATTATCTTGCTTGACAGTCGTAAATATAACCGATATAATTCTTAGTAATTTCAAAAGAAATTATATTCAGAATATTAGATTGCGTTGAATAGGAGTAGTAAGGTCATGTGTTTGTACAGAGAGCTATGGGTTGGTGTGACATAGTCAAATAACATCCTGAACTCGCCTAGGAGCAGTAAGGTGGAACAGAAGTCTAATTCTTAGTAAATCTTAACGGTTAACCTTCGATAACAGGTTTGTAATCAAACGATTACTGCTAAGGTGGATTCATAATGGAATCAATGAGAGTGGTACCGCGTTAAGTAAATGGCTTGGCGTCTCTTTATATAAAGAGATGCTGGGCCATTTTTTATTATATATAGGAAGAAATGGAGGTTTTATTTGGATTGGTCAATTATATTTATTTATTAATATAAAAAGATTTAATTAGGAGGAAAATAAGATGAAACAGACGGAGCAATGGACTTCGAAATTAGGTTTTATAATGGCCGCAGCAGGATCTGCAATTGGACTTGGAGCAATATGGAAATTTCCTTATATTGCTGGGAAGAGCGGTGGAGGAGCATTCTTTTTAATCTTTATATTGTTTACGGTATTAATAGGTCTTCCGTTATTGATAGCTGAATTTATGATAGGGCGCAGTACACAAAAACAAGCAGTTGGAGCATTTAAAAGTATCGCACCCAATACAGGTTGGCACTGGATTGGACGCCTTGGCGTTGGAACATGTTTTATTTTGTTATCGTTTTATAGTGTTGTTGGTGGCTGGGTATTAATCTATTTATTCAGAGGGATAATGGGACAATTGATTACACCGCAGCAAAATTACAGTTCTTTATTTACAGAAACAATTGGGGATCCTGTTTGGGCAATCGCTGGACATTTTGCCTTTATGTTTATTACGATTTGGGTTGTATCAAAAGGTGTACAAAATGGAATTGAAAAAGCGAGTAAATATATGTTACCAGCATTGTTCGTTCTGTTTGTAGCTCTTATTGTTCGCTCTTTAACACTTGATGATGCGATGAAAGGGGTCAAATTCTTCTTACAGCCTGATTTCTCAAAAATCACATCAGAAAGTATTTTATTTGCAATGGGACAATCATTTTTTGCAATTAGTATAGGAATTTCAATCATGGTCACGTATAGTTCTTACTTAAATAAAAAAGAAAGTTTACCACGTTCAGCGGTAACGATTGTTGGACTGAACCTGTTTGTTTCTCTATTTGCAGGGCTTGCTATTTTTCCAGCAGTATTTTCACTAGGAATGGAGCCAACAGAAGGACCAGGATTGTTATTTATTGTATTACCATCTGTATTTAGTCAAATTCCATTTGGAAATGTCTTTTTAACAGTATTTCTTGCGCTATTTACATTTGCAACGCTAACATCTGCATTTTCTCTACTTGAAACAGTCGTTTCAGCACTAGCGAATGGACAGCAAGAAAGAAGAAAGAAATTGTCATGGATCATTGGATTTTTAATTTTCTTAATAGGTATCCCATCTGCACTTTCATTTGGTGTATGGAATGATATAACAATCTTCGGCAAAAATATTTTTGACGCGGTAGACTTTTTATCTAGTAATATATTAATGCCACTTGGAGCTTTATTCATTAGTATTTTCGTCTCATTTAAAATGGAGAAAAAGGTACTGGAAGCAGAATTTTTTATTGGCGGGAATTACAGGAAATCAGTATTTATTTGCTGGGTGTTTTTACTTCGATATGTTGCGCCAATTGCGATTGTCATTGTCTTTTTGAATGTGATTGGGATTATTTAAATGAAAATAATTGAATATTAAGAAAATATGCGGTGTATTTAAGGAGAAAAACCAACCGAATTATTAAAAAATGTGGTTGGTTTTTAGCCTGTATAAGTAAATCAATTTTATTTATTAAAAGTTATTCTCCCTTTAACATGATTTACTTTTATTTTATCGCTTTTTGCACCTAAGATGGTAACATGCTTTTCAATATTATTGATATCAGCTGAACCATCTCCAATTTTCGCTCTTATAGATCCTTTTATATCCGTAATAACAACTTTGCCGTTATTATTATCAAGATTAATGTCAGACTTTGTATGCGCAATATCTACATCTCCATCTCTATTTGTTACACTTACAGTTCCATTAACGTTGGAAATGTTAATATTACCGTTGACATTAAGTATATTAATATCTGATTCGAGGTTAGAGACTTTGATATCGCCGTCTCTATGATTTTCGTTAAATTCTACTTTTATGTTCTTAGGTAATGATAGTTTGACATCAACCCAAGTTTCACTATTGCTAAAAAATTGTCCATCAAAAGAAGTGTTTAAAGTTGCAATTCCATTTTTGGCTGAAAGATCTAGTTTTAATTTATCCATGCTAATACCCCTAGCTTTTGCAGTTATAGAAGCTTCTATTTTGTCTGATTTAGGATTCGTGGAAATATCAATATTACCATTTCGGTTATCTAGTTTTAACGTTTTAACATCAGTAGCAGGTAGCTCAAGTTGTTGTTCCTTTGTTTCAGTTTCGGAACTTGAACAACCAGTAAGAATTAAAGTTATTAACATACAGAAATAAATCAATCCTTTTTTCAATGTATTTCCTCCAGTCTTCAAAAAAAGTTTAAGCGACATCTTTTTTTACGAATATAGGGTATGCAATGCCATGCATGATGAATATATGAATTAAGATAAACAGTATAGAAAAAACGAAAGTCATACCTTCTACAGGAGGATTATCATATACGAAACTTGATAAATCCGTATGAGAGAAGATGAAATATTTTGTCCAACTGAAACCTTTTAATGAGATACTCATGACAAAACCCGAAATTGCTACTAAAAGAGAAAATACGATAGAGAATGTAGAACTTTTAAACGCCGCTGAAATCATAAATGCTAAAGTTGCAACAATAATTAAGTAAGGAATCTTAAATAATAAGCTGCCAATTAGTGCCTGAAGGATGCTTGTTTTTTGAACGACATGATCTTTGACAAATAAGTATTCACCATTTATTCCATCAAAGCCTAAAAGAATGCCACTAAATAGAATGGAAAGAAGAAACGTTATCATGATTAAGAAAAATCCAAATAATAACGTAGAAATATATTTAGAAAAATATATTTGTGTGCGAGTCGCGGTTCGTGTTAATAAAAATTTAATTGTACCGGATTGAAATTCACTTGCAACAATTTCACCAGCTATTATGAGTGTAAGAATGGAGATAGCTATTAAAAAGTTCGTACTTTGTCCAATTGTGAAGAACCATGCATTGTTTGTTGGTTTTATATTACTGTCGATGTAATAATTATTTAGTAGAAGTTTTTTTTCATTCTCCATTTTTTCAATAGGTAATTTTAGAGATTCTTTTTCAACTTGAAGCAATGCATTTTCTTCAATAAGAGATGTCTTCCAGTCATCCCCATAATTAACTTGACTGGAAAGCTTTACGTTTAGGAATTGAATGAAAATAAATACAACCATAACACCTACCATAATCCAAGTTCTTTTTCGTTTGAAAATTTTCATGTTTTCATTTTTTATTAGATTAATCATTGTGCACGCCATCTCCAGTCATTTCAATGAATTTGTCTTCTAAAGTTGTTTTCATGGTTTTAATGCCATAAACATTCACTCCATTTTTGGCTAATGTATCGCAAATTTCAGGTATATGTTCTTTACTTATTTTGATTGTAATGCCATTGTGACTTGTTATGATTTCTTCACCTATTACTAATTTTTGTAAGAGTGGGATTGCTAAATCTGTTCGGTCTACTTCAAATTGCACAGCTTGTATCTGTTCTTTTGTAATATCCTTTATATCATGTATACCAACTAGATTTCCTTTGTCTATAATAGCGATGCGATCACACATCATTTCCATTTCGGCCATTAGATGACTTGAAACAACAATTGCTACCTGTTCTTCTGTAGCTAGTTGTTTTAAATGAAACCTTAAATCTCTAATTCCTTGAGGGTCTAGTCCATTTGTAGGTTCATCTAAAATGAGAAGGGCAGGTTTGTGTACAAAGGCAATTGCAAGAGCAAGCCGCTGTTTCATTCCTAAAGAATAAGTGGAAACTTTATTATGAATACTTTTTTCTAACCCAACTAAAGAAACAACTACATCCAAACGTTCTTTTGGAATATTAGGTGTCATTCTAGAAAAGTGAAGGAGGTTATCATAGCCAGATAAAAATTTGTATAAATCAGGATTCTCAACAATCACCCCAACATCTTTCATAGCTTCTTTGAAGTCTTTGCTTGTGTCTTTTTTATTAATTGTGACTGTTCCACTTGTTTTAGAGATTAAGCCAACAATCATTTTAATTGTGGTTGTTTTTCCAGCACCATTGGGGCCTAGAAGACCAAGAATTTCTCCTTTTTGAGCATCAAATGATATTCGATTAACGAGTGTCCGCTTTCCAATTTTCTTAGTTAAGTTTTGTACATTTAAAATACACATATTTTGTTCACTCCCTTAATATTAGTGATGTGTTTCGGTTACAAACATAGCAAAAAGAATGTAATATAAGGCAGTGACAAAGTGTCATAACCTTGCTATGATGAAAATGAAAAAATAGGAAATATAGGGAAAAGGTATAATGTTCATTTGGATAGGAGGCATATGAAAGTTGAATGACATAAAAAATAAGTTAATTTGGCAGGAATGGGTAATGATACTCGTTCGGATTACTTGGATTGTTGCAATTGTTACTTTGACATATCAAGATAACCCAAACTTTCCACTTGAGATTGTTTTTATAAGTACAGTTTTGTCTTATGTCATACCTGTCATGTTATATAAATTACGAAGTGAATTATATGTAGTAACAGAAATTATCTTAGTGGGGGGACTTTCGCTTTATTTTGCTTATACGTATCATTTGGCTCAATTTTTATCCCCTGCAATTTTGACGCTTGCATTTTTTTGCCGTGGAAAACTAAATTTTTATACATTACCTGCAATGATAATTGTCTGTGTATTGGGAGTTTTCTTTAATTTTGGGTTTGATCGTAATAAGCTGCTTCTAAGTATATTTGATGTTCTCTTTATATATGGCATAGGTCATTTGCTACAAAGAGTTGTTTATTCTATGGATGCCATAAAGCAAAAATTAAATTTGATCAAGGATAAGAATGCAATTTTAGAACAATATTCTTCCCAGGTAGAAAGAATAACTCTGCTTGAGGAAAGGGATAGAATGGCAAGAGAATTACATGATACGATAGGCTATAAATTTACTTCGGTTATATTGAGTATGGAAACATTACGACCACATCTAGCAACCAAGGAGGGGGAGGAAAAATTACAAGAAATATTAGATATATCAAGATCTGCATTAGATAATATTCGAAGACAGGTTCACGAAATGGATCCACAAGAAGAATCAAATTTAGATGTGTCTTTATTGAACTTAATAGAGGAGTTTAAAAGTAATACAAATGTTCATGTTGTTTTCCGTACGGTTGGAGAATATTATCCAATGGCTAAAAAACTAAAGAGAACTTTCTGTCGGTGTTTACAAGAGGCAATGACAAATGCAACAAGACATGGGGGAGCTGAAAAGATACAAGTTCTTTTACAATATCATAAAAATTATGTGATGCTTCAAATACAAGATAACGGTATAGGCATGGAAGTTATGCAGGAGGGCTTTGGTTTATCGGGAATGAGAGAACGCCTAAGTGAATATCATGGGAATTTGAGTATTGATTCGACTAAGGATACAGGGACAATTGTGACTTGTTTGATTCCGACCTTACATAAAGAAGAATCATCTGCCCAAGATAAGATTCATATATTAATAGTAGATGATCAACCTATTATTTCAGATAGTTTAGAACTTTTATTGGATAAATACGGTTTTCGCGTATCGGTTGCGAATAGTGGGGTACAAGCCTTAAAACAATGTGAAGAAAGGCAGCCAAATATTGTTCTTATGGATATACAAATGCCTGAGATGAATGGGATTACAACAATGAAGAAAATCAAGCATAGGTGGCCAGGTACTAAAATAATTATGATCACAACTTTTGAGGATACTTCTAGTGTTTCTGAAGCGATTGAAGCGGGAGCAGAGGGGTATGTACTTAAATCTGTTCAACCAGAAGAGTTAGTAGCGGCTATTCGATTAGTACATTCAGGTGGGACAATGCTAGCTCAGGATGTGGCAACTCGCTTTTTTAAAGAATATAGTCCAATACCGAAAAAGCCTCCTTATGAATTGACTCCACGTGAAATGGATGTATTAGGATGTCTTAAAGAAGGACTTCGTTATAAAGAGATTGCAGCAAAGTTGTTTTTATCTGAAGGTACTGTAAGAAATTATGCTTCTTCTATTTATATGAAACTTCAAGTCTCAGGAAGAGGAGAGGCGGTGAAAAAAGCGGTGGATGAAGCTTTTTTATAAAAACGTAAAATCCAATTGGTACTATTTAAATTGAATGTAGCGTTTTTAAACGGAGGATAGAAAGATGTATTGTTATATTACAGATACATAACGTGTACGAATTCGTGGCCCTCCTAATCGTATATGAGATCAAAAGATGAAAAATTGGAGGACAAAGAGATGAAACAAGAAAAGGAAGTATTATTACAAGGCGAAATGATGAAAGTACGTGGAAAAAAGATATATGTGGAGACGTATGGATCAGGAGAAAATCATTCTGTATTGTATCTTCATGGAGGTCCTGGTGAGATGTGTTTTGATTTCACCTACCATCAAGCACATAGATTACAAGATACTTTTCGGCTTATTGCCATTGATCAACGTGGGGTAGGACGTTCGGATGAAATTGGGAAGCAAGAGCAGTTTGGATTGCAGGATCTTATCGAAGATTGTGAAGAGTTAAGGGAGATGTTACGAATTGAAAGATGGTCTGTTATTGGGCATTCCTTTGGTGGTTTTCTAGCGTTGTTATATGCAACGATGTATCCACAATCTATTCAAAAGATTATCTTTGAAGGTCCTACTTTTGATTTTGCATTAACAAGTAGAGCTTTATTGAAAAGGACAGGAGTTTTACTAAAGAAGTATGGAAAAGAAAAGCAAGGGAATGAATGTATGGCTATTGCAGAAAGTAATGCTAGTTCAGTAGAATTACTAGAAGCTTATTCGAAATTAAGCGATGAATTAGGGGATAAAAGAATGGAAATTTATAATTATGTCGAGGATGAAACGGATTATAGCTTATATAGTGAAGAAGAATGGGAAGAGTTTTATGATCGTTCCGAAATTCATTTTACAAGATTGAAAGGGGAAGGGGAAATTTATCAATTGACATTATCAAAATTAAAAGATGTGGAGAACCCGATGTTGCTCATCATAGGAAAACACGATGTGGTAACGTGTGAAGAACAAATTAAAACGTTCAAAAGAGACGTACAAAGTGGTAAAGTCATAGTTTTTGAAGAATGTGGTCATACACCGCATTATGAAGCGGCAGATCGATTCGCAGAAACTGTCATTGATTTTTTGAAGTGAATTAGGAAAAGGTGCTTCCTAAAAATGAGAAGCACCTTTTTTCTTTATGTTTAAATTTCAGGATGGAAGATTGTAATGTTAGGCCATTTACTCTGCCAATTCTTTTTTTGTAATCTCGTTTCATACATATTTGTGAGCTCTTTCGTTTCGAGGAAATGAGGTGTTGGCTTCACTTGCAGTGTGAGAACGTCTTCTATTCCGCAAGGGGCAGTTAGCACCACATTATCTTGTTCATCTAATGTGACTCCAAGAGCAGTCGCTGTTTCTGAGAATTTAGAAATGGCATCGACTGAAGATAAATAAGGTGGCATGTTATTGACTACATGCATGCGAGCTTGATTTTTCACGGACCACGGAATTGTAGAATCTATATGTTTAAGCCTATTTTCTAATTTTTTTTCGGTGGATTCACTAATATGTAATGGGTCGAAATAGATGATATCTATGTCTGGCGTTGGCGTTCTTACGTCATATCCATGAAGAACATCCCAAATTTTAGAACGAACAAATCCAGCGCAAACCCACCAATCAGGAAGTTGTAGGGTTTTTGCGGTCTGTAATATTTTCATCATCCAAGTATCGTTTTGTATGAGTTTAATAATATCTTGCTCTGTTTTAATATACATACATTTCTCTCCTTATTAAATATACTCTTCATTAAGTATTGCTTCTGTTAATCGAGCTGCCATAATGAGAAGCATCATTCACTGCGTAAGTTTAATAATCCATAAAATCCAATATGCACCAGGTACAAATATGAGCTGTGCTAATAATGTACCAAGAAATCTTGAAATCATAAGCCAACCAAACATCTTACTCATTGTATCAGCACCATTTTCTGATTGAAGCGCTCGCTCTGTTAAAAGGGCAATACGTGGATCTAGCAACACAGTTAATAAGATTGTAGCAAATCCATTAATAAGGCCAGAAGCCGTGATTGCTTTCGTTGCATAAGCCGGATTTAAATAAGAAGCATATAAGGCGGAAAGGACCCCCGCAGTATAAATTGCGGTTGCAAACATATTAATTAACATAATTCGTTTTGGAATGCCGCCCACTCGCATACGGTGGATCATTTCGAATTTTGGAAATCTAACATATTTTTTTGTATACTTCAATTTTTGCACATTGTTTGTTTTCATCATTCGAATGAATGAACCATCTGTTTCGAAGCGCTGAATTACATATCCAAAGAGTTTTGTTAAAGTTGGATATAGAATGATTGCGAGCAGTGTACCGATAGAAGCGGATAATAAAACAAGGCGCATCGTACTTTCTAAATTAATTGAAGCGCCACTCTTCGCTTGATCGATAATGCCACCAAGTAAAAAAGCTTGTAGCAAGTTGGATGTTCGTGAAATAAGTAATACCATCCCAACTACAGATAATGCAACGGCAATTTTCTTTAAACGAACACCTGCAAGCCGAATACTATAAGAACTTGTTTCGACGGCATGGATGATAATCGTGAAAGTCATTATAAAAATTAATGTTGTCATCATTTTTGGTCACCATGTTTCTATGAAATTATGCTCATCATACAATAGAACGATATCTACTTTTGAATTGAGTAATAACGTGCACGAAAAAATAAAAGTTAAAAACGAATGAATATTTTGATAATATAGAAAGGATGGTGATTTGTCAATTAGGGGTGGAGAATTATGTATACAACTTTTCTATTTGATTTAGATGGAACATTAACAGATCCGAAAGAAGGAATTGTAAATTCGGTTTTATATGCATTGCGAAAAATGGGAATAGATGAACCGAATCAGAAAGAGCTAGATTCTTTCATTGGTCCACCAATTCAGCATTCGTTTGCAGGTAGATACAGAATGGACGAAAAGCAAGTAGAGCAAGCTGTTACTTATTTTCGTGAATATCTAAAGCGAAGCGGCCTACTTGAGAATTGTGTATATGAGAGGATTCCGTATATTTTACAAGAATTAAAAGATGAAGAGAAACGATTATTTGTTGCAACTTCCAAGCCTACTGTATTTGCAAAACAAGTGTTAGAACACTTTGACTTGATTCATTTCTTTGAAGAAATAGTAGGTAGTAATTTAGATGGAACCCGAATCAAGAAAGATGAAATTATTGAATATATTTTGCATACCAATCCAGAGCTGCAAAGAGAAGAGGTAGTAATGATTGGGGATAGAAAGCATGACATAGTAGGAGCGAATTGTAATGGAATTGATTCTATCGGTGTATTGTATGGATATGGGAGTGAAAAAGAATTACAAGAAGCAGGAGCGACGCATATTGTGAAACATGTCGAAGAGTTGCGAAGCTTTTGTGCAAAAGACAAAAGTTTTAAAATATAAAACAAAAAGGAAAATCCCTTTATAACGAGCGATAGTTAAATTGTTTTCGTTTAAAGGGATTTTTTATATGTAATAGAATAGTAATAAATATGCTATTTTAATCATAAAAATTTTGTTGGAAAAGGGGGAGGAATGTTAGGGTTTGGAGTGTTATAAAAACGATATTTTGTAATACATAGAAAAAATCTAGGGTGAAAGGATTGAATTTTCAATTAAATAGAGGTGAGAGAAGTGGAACTAGTTATTATTTTATTAGCACTTAGTTTACTTATGTTTGTTGCCTATAGGGGATTTTCAGTTATTTTATTTGCACCAATTTTTGCTCTATTTGCAGTATTCTTAACGGAACCTAGTTTTGTACTACCTTTCTTTTCGAATATTTTTATGGAGAAAATGGTAGGATTTATTAAATTATATTTTCCAGTTTTCTTACTTGGTGCGATTTTTGGTAAAGTAGTAGGAATGTCTGGAATTGCAGATTCCATTGCTAAGACAATTATTGAGATAGTGGGTGAAAAACGGACCATTTTGGCTATCGTTTTAATGGGGGCTGTTTTAACTTATAGCGGTGTCAGTGTTTATGTTGTTGTATTTGCAGTATATCCATTTGCTGCAAAACTGTTTCGTCAAGCGAATATTCCGAAGCGCTTAATACCTGGAACAATCGTTCTTGGAGCTGTCACATTTACAATGGATGCACTCCCAGGATCACCGCAAATTCAAAATGTAATCCCGACAACATTTTTTAAAACAGATATTTATGCAGCGCCAATACTTGGTATTATTGGGGCTATTTTTGTCTTAACGTTAGGATTGATCTATTTAGAGAGTAGACGTAAGAAGGCGAAAGCAGCTGGAGAAGGCTATTTTGGTTTTGAAGATGGGGGTTCTGAAATGGCTGCATCACTAGAGCTAGAGCAAAAGAATCATACTGCTCTTCAAAGTATTGAAATTTCGAGATTACAGCAAGTCGTAGCATTTATACCACTTATTTTGGTAGGGGTTATGAATAAGGTTTTTACAATCACAATACCGAAGTGGTATCCAAATGGTTTTGATTTTTCTTCAATTGGAATGAAAGCGTTTGGTAAGGTAGAGCTAAGTGCAGTACTTGGTATTTGGTCGGTAGAATTAGCACTTATCATTGGAATTATAACAACGCTATTATTATATTGGAAGCGTGTGGTGACAGGGTTCCAAGCAGGACTGAATACAAGTATTGGAGGAGCGTTGCTGGCAACAATGAATACAGGAGCGGAATTTGGTTTTGGTGGTGTGATTGCAGCGCTTCCAGGGTTTGCGATTATGCGAGATAGCATTTCTGCAACGTTTACGAATCCACTCGTGAATGGAGCGGTAACAACAAATATTCTTGCTGGTATTACAGGTTCGGCTTCAGGAGGCATGGGAATTGTTTTAAGTGCTATGGGTGATAAATTTATTGCAGCGGCAGAACAATATCATATTCCGCTTGAAGTTATGCATCGTATTGTCTCTATGGCATCCGGAGGAATGGATACACTGCCACATAATGGGGCAATTATTACAATCCTTACTGTTACAGGATTGACACATAAACAATCGTATCGTGATATATTTGCTGTGACAATATTGAAAACGATTGCTGTATTTTTAGTAATTGCTGTTTATACATTTACAGGAATTTACTAATAAAATTATTAGTCTGGGAGGAAATAATAAAGCGAAGTAGAATATTAAATTTGATAATTTATGTAGTAGAAGGTTCACATTATAAAATATTTAGTAGGGAAAGAAGGGGTGGGTTACTTGCAAGAAATCGCAGAATTTCGTATGCCAAAGAACGTTTTATATGGGAGAAATTCACTAGATAAATTAGGAGAACAAGCAATTAAGCTAGGAAAAAGAGCTTTCATTATCAGTGATTCTATTATGAAAAAGCTTGGCTATATCGATGCGTGCGTGAAACTACTAAAAGCAAAAAAAATAGATGTTATTACCTATGAAAATGTAAATGCCGAACCAACAAATATTCATGTTTCGGAAGCGTTAACGATATGTGCAGAGTCAAAATGTGATTTGGTTATTGGACTTGGTGGAGGAAGTTGTATTGATGCAGCAAAGGCTGTAGCAGTTCTGTTTACAAACGGGGGAGAGATTGAAGATTATGTTCAAAATCAAGTAGAAATAGAAAAGCAAGCCTTACCTCTTATTGCAATTCCAACAACATCTGGTACAGGCTCAGAAGTTACAAGTGTTGCTGTGATTACAAATACAAAAACAGATGTCAAAATGATGATTAAGCACACAAATTTCACACCACAAATAGCGATTATCGATCCTTTATTGACATGTTCTGTTCCGCAGAATATTACTGCAGCAACAGGTATTGATGCACTATGTCATGCAATTGAAGCATATCTTTCTAGATTTTCACAGCCGCTTACAGATGTATTAGCACTTGCGGCAATTGGAACGATTATGAAACATTTGCGGATTGCTTATGAAAATGGGACAAATATAGAAGCACGAGAAGCAATGATGATTGCTTCCTTACAAGCTGGCATTGCCTTTTCAAATGCGTCGGTCACTTTAGTTCATGGAATGTCACGTCCAATCGGAGCACTATTTCATGTACCCCATGGGATATCAAATGCGATGTTATTACCAGCAGTTTTAGATTTCACAAAGGTTTGTTGCGTCAAGCGACTTGCAGATATCGGACGGTACATCAATCCAGATTTACATTTACTTCCTGACGAAGAGGTTGCTAATCATGCGATTTTTGAAATAAAGAAACTTTGTTTGGATCTACGTATCCCGAATCTTAAAGAGTATGGAATTGATCAGGTTGAATTTGAAAATGCTCTTTCAAAAATGGCGAAAGATGCACTAGCTAGTGGAAGTCCGAGTAACAATCCACGCATTCCTTCTTATCATGAGGTGAAAAAATTATATCGTATATGTTTTGACTATCAATATGAAACTTCTGTGAGTGTGTAGTGAAAATTCTGAATATTTTTGAAATATTTCCTCGGAAATGAAAAGGGGTGCAGGAGATGGAATTAGTAATTATATTATTGGCTCTTTGCATGCTGATGTTTGTTGCCTATCGTGGTTTTTCAGTTATATTGTTTGCTCCAATTTGTGCACTATTTGCGGTTTTATTAACAGAACCAAGTCACGTATTACCTTTTTTCTCTAATATCTTTATGGAAAAAATGGTTGGATTTATTAAATTATATTTTCCTGTATTCTTACTCGGAGCCATTTTCGGTAAGGTAGTAGAAATGTCAGGTATTGCGGAGTCTATTGCAAAAACTATTATTCAGCTAGTAGGTGTGAAACGATCCATGCTAGCAATAGTTCTAATGGGGGCTATATTAACTTATAGTGGTGTTAGTTTATTTGTAGTTGCTTTTGCGGTATATCCATTTGCAGCTAATTTATTTCGAGAGGCTAATATTCCAAAACGATTAATACCGGGAACAATTGCTCTTGGAGCGATTACGTTTACAATGGATGCGCTTCCGGGGACACCGCAGATTCAAAACGTTATTCCAACCACGTTTTTTAAAACAGACATTTATGCAGCACCATTTCTTGGAATTATTGGGGCAATCTTTGTATTTCTTGTTGGTATGTTGTATTTAGAAAGAAGACGAAAAAAGGCCGAAGAAAGTGGCGAAGGATATTATGGGTTTGGAGATGAAAATCCTGAAATGGCTGCTACAACAGAAACAGAACAAAATATAAAGCCAGCTATTCCTGCTTCTGAAATCACACCGCTTCGTCAAGTACTTGCTTTTGTACCACTTATTTTAGTAGGGGTAATGAATAAAGTGTTTACAGTATTGATTCCAACCTGGTATCCAAAGGGGTTTGATTTTTCATCGATTGGATTAAAGGCGTTTGGTAAAGTGGAGCTTACCGGTGTGCTAGGCGTATGGTCTGTGGAACTGGCTCTTTTAATCGGAATTATTACAACGATAATTTTAAATTGGAAACGCTTAGTTACAGGGTTTCAAGCTGGCTTAAATGCAAGTATTGGTGGTGCATTGCTTGCTGCTATGAATACGGGAGCTGAATATGGATTTGGAGGAGTTATAGCAGCATTACCTGGTTTTGGTGTCATTCGAGATAGTATTTCTACAACGTTCACCAATCCACTTGTAAATGGCGCAGTGACTACAAACGTTCTTGCCGGGATTACTGGATCAGCATCAGGAGGTATGGGAATCGCTTTAAGTGCGATGTCAGAGAAATATATTGCGGCAGCTGAACAATATAATATTCCATTTGAGGTCATGCATAGAGTTATTTCAATGGCATCAGGAGGCATGGATACATTACCGCATAATGGTGCCGTTATCACATTGTTGGCAGTAACTGGATTAACACATAAACAATCATATCGCGATATTTTTGCAATTACGATTATTAAAACATTGGCTGTTTTTGTGGTGATTAGTGTTTATAGCTTAACGGGAATTGTATAATATTTGTGATAGTTGGATAAAACACGACTTTAAAGTTTAAGTGAAAGTCGTGTTTTATTGTATGGAAAATATATAATAATAATAGAAAAATAATCTGTTATTCCAAACAAGGAGGAGAATAATTATGAAAGTGATGGGGCTTATTGGTGGAATGAGCTGGGAGTCTTCAGCAGAATATTATCGTATTATCAATGAAGAAGTAAAGAACAGGTTAGGAGGATTACATTCAGCAAAATGTCTTTTATATAGCGTTGATTTTGAAGAGATTGAACAATATCAATCTGAGGGTGATTGGGAACAAGCAGGAAGCGTATTGGGAGAAGCTGCATATTCTCTTGAGAAAGCTGGTGCAGACTTCATTGTTATTTGTACGAATACAATGCATAAGGTGATTGGTAATATTAAAGGGAAAGTGAGTATCCCTATTTTACATATTGCAGATGCAACAGCTATGGAAATAAAAAAACAAGGAATTCGATCAGTTGGTTTACTTGGAACGAAATATACGATGGAACAAGATTTTTACAAATCACGTATAGAAGAAAAGGGTATGAAAGTAATAATACCAAATCAAACAGAAAGGGAAATAGTAAATAGAATCATATATAACGAGTTATGTTTAGGAAAGATTAATCAAACATCAAGAGATTCCTATAAAAAAATAATACATAGTTTAGTACAAAATGGAGCAGAAGGAATTATATTAGGGTGTACGGAAATAGGGTTATTAGTAAAACAGGAGGATACTCAAGTTCCTTTATTTGATACAACTTTTATACATGCTGTTGAAGCTGTGAATATTTCCTTAGGTAGCTATTTGGATGCAGTACAAGAGAATAAAATAAAATAACATAATTTTATTATGTAAACTGATGTGATTGTATAGATGGAAAACATTCAGAAAATATTTTATAATGAAAGTGGTTACAAAAAGGGGGAGTATGGATGTTTTCACTTCAGCCAATTGCTTTTGTACATAATGAAAGAAAAATGATAATGGATGATGAATGGGGAGATGTACAATCTCTTATTACGTTAACTGATGCATATGCAGAAGAGAGTATACAAGGAATTGAAAGTTTTTCGCATATTGAAGTAATCTTTTATTTTCATAAAGTGAAAGATGAACAGATTCAATATTCGGCTAGACATCCACGAAATAATAAGGAATATCCGAAAGTAGGTATTTTTGCACAGCGAGGGAAAAATCGTCCAAATCGATTAGGAGCGACAATTGCAAAAGTTGTAAGGCGAGAAGGAAAATCAATTGTAGTTGAAGGATTAGATGCAATTGATGGCACACCTATATTGGATATAAAACCCGTTATGAGAGAGTTTGTACCGAATGATGGAATTACACAACCCGAATGGGCAACGAACATTATGAAAGAGTATTGGAAAGGGAGCGGAACAAAATGAAAATATATGAAGCAAAAATTACAGATTTAGATGGATTAGCGGTTGTATTTAATAATTATCGCATGTTCTATAGACAGGAATCGAATGTAGAAGAAGCAAAAATGTTTTTGCGTAATCGCATAGAAAGAGAAGAATCTATTATTTTTGTAGCAGTAGAGGATGGCCAATACCTTGGATTTACCCAATTGTACCCTTCTTTTTCATCGGTTTCGATGAAAGAGTTATGGATATTAAATGACCTTTTTGTACAAGAAAGTAAACGCGGAGCTGGAATTGGAAAGAAATTATTAGAAGCAGCTAGAATCTTCGCATTAGAGAATGGCGCCAAAGGATTAAAACTGCAAACAGAAATAGATAACAAATCAGCCCAGCGATTATATGCTGAAAATGGTTATTTGAGGGATAATCGCTATTTTCATTATGAACTAACATTCTAAAGTTAATATGGATGCAGGTGAAAACACAAACAGAACGCTATCATTCAACATATGTTGCTATTGTACAAGCTAACTCGTCTGTTCTTATAACTTATATATGATAGGGTGAAGTTGTTTTGCCACAGAATCCATACCTAAATCCACACCTTGTGATAAGCCAGTGCAATTAATTGATTTCTACATGAGCCCAGGAAATCTATATTTATTTTTTGCTGAAATGGTTGAAGTATTAGGGGTTTATTTATGTGAATCATTTGGTTTTATCCCAGTTATTGTACCAATTTCTATGAATACAACGTACAATATTATTTGTGATTGTTAGTATATTTGTATATAAAAAATAAAAAGCTTAACATATTACGCTTGATAAATGTGTTAAGCTTTTTATGTGGTACTAATTGTTGAGAAGAAGGTTATTCTTTAAAATTGTATTATATGTTGCAGCAGAATCCAGCTGACAGCATCTTGAAAGTTTTCTGCAATATAATCTGGTTCCATATCAGCCCATTTATCGCGATATGTGTGCAAAGCATCATATCCAGCTCCGGTTTGAACTAAGATCGTTGTTGCATTCACATTTATACCAGCAACGATATCAGTCCAGCGATCACCGATGACAATACATTTTGTTAAATCTAGCACATGTTTTTCTGCTGCTTGCAAGAGCATACCTGTACTTGGTTTTCGGCATTCACATCCATCTCCATGTCTGTGAGGACAAAGGTACACATCATCAAAACCGAATGATTCCAATTCTTGAATAAAATCTTCTATAGTTGCTTTCCCATCAGCAATACCAGGTTGATTTGTAAAGGAAAATAGTTTTATATTCTGTGCTTTTAATGCACGTAAAGCGTCATGTGTAAAGGGAAATAAGGTAAATTCACCAGGATAATGTACGGTAGTATCTCCTCCAATGGTTCCATCACGATCGATAAATATTGCTTGAATGTTTGTCATAATAATAATTCCTTTCAACTAGTAGATTAAAAGTATTTTACAAATCGATAACCATTTACTTCGTAGCCTAATTTTTTATAGAACGGATGAGCTTCTTTTCTTTGTGTACCACTTACAAGCCATGTTCCAATACAGTTATGTTTTTTTGCTAGTTGTTCTGCATAATCCATTAAAATTTGGCCAATTCCTTTTCGGCGTGCTGACAGATCAACACTAATAATGGATATCTCCCCATATCGTGTTACATCTTCTAAGTTTTCTCGTATGCGAAATCCGAGGAATCCGAATATCACATTATCTTCTTCGTAAACATATAGGAAATCAAACGGACTCATTTCAACAAATTGTAAGCGGTTTTGCATGTCGACATGAGAAATATTAGAGCCTTTTAATTCTTTCGTGAGTGAACAAAGTGCTTCTATATCATTCACAGTCGCTTTTCGAATGTGAGATTCCATTCTCTCAACTCCATCTATAAATGTAAATTAACAACTCCAAATGTTAAATATTCTGTTAAAAATCGTTTTTTCCTGCTAATAATACGAATATGAATATTTAATATATTAGATATATAGAATGATATTTTAAGGGAAAATATGTTATAATTCCCCTGGAGTTTATTGTAAGTGGGAAGAGGGGAAGTAATTTGTTACAGGTCAATATTCAATCGGCGGGTTATGAAGCAGGAGAAAAAACAATCCATGACATAGCATTTTCAATTGAAAAAGGTGAATTAGTCGCTCTTATTGGTGCAAATGGCGCTGGAAAAAGTACGACGATTAAATCAATGCTTGGCTTGCTTGCGCATATGGATGGCGAAATTTTATTTGGTGAAAAAGAGAATCCGTATGCCTATGTACCGGAACATCCAACATATTATGATTACTTAACGCTATGGGAGCACATTGAATTGTTAATGGCTGCACGTGGGTGTGAAGCAGGGAGCTGGGAGGAGCGGGCACAGGAGTTTTTACATACATTTCGAATGGAGAAGCATAAACACGAATATTTATCGAAGTTTTCAAAAGGTATGAAACAAAAATCGATGTTGATTTTAGCGTTTTTAACGGAACCAGACTTTTATATTATCGATGAGCCGTTTATTGGATTAGATCCAGTAGCAACACGAGAATTTTTAAATTTCTTATATAAAGAGAAAGAGCGAGGCGCAGGAATTTTACTTTGTACGCACGTATTGGATACAGCCGAAAGAATATGTGAACGATTTTTACTTATTTCACAAGGTACTTTAGTAGCAAATGGGAATTTAGAAACGATTCAATCGTTAGCAGAAATGCCGGAAAGGTCATTATTAGATTGTTTTGATGCAATCGTAAGGCGGGAACAACATGATGAAACAACAATTTTATAAAAGGTTACGTTATGAATGGCAGAGGAAATGGAAATCGATTCGATCTGTTACGGATTGGACGGTAGCTCTCTATATTATAATTCCAGCGGTTATATTTAGTGGAATCTATTACCGTTCATTATGGACACGAGAATTAACAGTTGAAGAACCTGCTTATTTTTTAATAGGTTTGTTTGTGTTTTTCTTTGCTACATATTCAAGAGGGATGCGTTCGTTTTTTGAACAAGCAGATAGCCTGTTTTTAATTCAACATCCAGTTCATATGCAAAAGTTAATAAAGTGTGGAATGATATATACATGTATTCGAATAAGTATAATGAATAGTATTGTAACGCTCATTATGTTACCTATATTGGTTAAGAGTATGGGGGCTTCTCTTTTACAAGTTGTATTATTTTGGCTGTCCTTTACCGTTTTTCGGTGCATGTTATCACTATTGGTAAGATATATATATGTGCGTGGTGGAAAGCGCTGGGTATTATGGATTGTAAAGATTATCGTATTTTTTATGAGTTTTATTTGCTTGGGAAGTGGTGTGTTTTTAGGTTTTAAACATCCAGTATATGCAGTGTTATTTATCATTGCATTGATTGGAATTAGTTTGATATTGATAAAACAAAAAATGAACTATCAACGTTTCTTTTTTAAGGAAGTTGAAAAAGAAAAGGAAGAGAGTATGCGCTGGACGAAGGAAATTATGCACTTTAGTGGTCAAACTACGAAGCCAAGTAATAATTCAAGACCATGGTTGTTTCCACGCTCGAAGCATATACTGGGAAAAAAATCGGATTCGCGTATTATTGAATCATTTATAAAGGAGTATTTTCGATCAGGTACTTCTTTAAGTTTTTATATTAAAATTATCTTGATGAGTGCAACATCTATAAAAGTAACACCATGGTGGATTGCGCTTATTATTATCGTATTTTCCTGTGTTGCAATTGCACGTTATTCTGGTGATCAATGGAATGAGTTTGCAAAGAAAATGTTTCTCCAATTGTATTGTGAGCAAGGGAAGTTATTATGGTTAAAAGGAAGGGCAACGATGTGTTTGTTTATTCCAGCTGTTTTGATTTATGCAACAGTTATACTCGCACAGTTTTATTTATTACCAGCTATCATCATTGGTATTTTCTTATTAATCGTAATAGGCTGGATTGTATTTTTGCCATAGAAAAAGAGCCAGGATGGCTCTTTTTTAATCTGTAATAGACTGGTAAATAAAATATAAGAGAACAAAAATGCTTACGACGGAGTACATGACATCTAGAGTCATAAAAAATCCTCCTCACTATAGTTGTATTTATATTGTATGAAATCTTACTATTCCATAGTCAAATGAAAAAAATATGAAAATTAATAAATTTGTAAAGTGCAAAAATTAGCATCATTTTGTATAATGGAAGAAACAACCGTTATAGAAATATAAGTAGTGAAAGAGGAGGGAATAAAAAATGCCAAATTGGTTTAGAAAAACGTTAGTCGCATTAATTACTGTGTTTACATTTGGCTTAGTGACGCCTCCTTCTATTTTGCTTGATAATGCAAAAGCGGACAAGCCTACAAGGCAACAAAATTTGGAGCAGACGTCCTATACATATGAACAAGATCGTGAGAGGTTAACCGCAGATACCTTTATCACATATGCAATGCAAGAGGCTGAAAAACAATCTATGCAAAAGTTTGGTTCTAAAATCGGTCCTGTCATTGAAGATGAGTTTAAAGATATTATTTTACCTAAAATAGAAGAGGCAATTGCAGAGCTTGCTACAGATTTACCAGAAGAGTCATTACAATCATTAGCAATTTCACAAAAACCAGCAGGTGGTAATAATGAAAAGATTTTTCATGTATATGACACAAAAACAGGAAACGACTTACTGCGTTTTCATGTAAGACGTGATCATCCACCGCAAAATGGATATTATTTTAATTTCCATTACCACCGCTTTGATGATGGTTATACAGCGCACCATGAGCTAGGAGATATTTATTGGAATACGAATATGCCGCCGAAATGGCTGTCTTAGTGAAAAAGAACAAGGGCGATGCCCTTGTTCTTTTTTGTTTTTATAGATGTGAAGGTGAAGTAGGCCTTAACAGCGAATAGAATGATGTTTAGATTTGTTTGAAAAAGAGGATAAAGGAGTATTCATTATGTTGAAATATATTGTATTTGACTTTGATGGTACATTAGTAGATTCACAAGATATATTTGTGCCTATTTATAATCAACTTGCTGAAAAACATGGGTATAAAACAGTAAGTGAAGAAGAAATTGAGCCTTTGAGAAAGTTATCTATTCCGGAAAGATGTAAACAGCTGCATGTACCACTGTATAAATTACCTGTATTAGCGCTAGAATTTTATAAGCTATATCAGCCAGCTATTAAAGATTTAGTTTTATTTCATGGAATGAAGGAAGTATTAGATGAATTAGATAGGAAGGGGTATAAAATAGCAGTAATATCTTCTAATTCAGAAGAGCATATTAGAACGTTTTTACATAATAATCAAATAGAAAATATTCAAGAAGTTTTTTGTTCGAAAAATCTGTTTGGTAAAGATAAAATCATCAAGAAATTTTTAAAAACAAAAAAAATAACAGAAAAAGATATGTTATATGTTGGAGATGAACAACGAGATATTGTTGCATGTAAAAAAGTTGGAGTAAATGTGATATGGGTTGGATGGGGATATGATGTGATAGAAACGGTCAAGGAAGATTCTCCAGATTATATGGTAAATACACCGAATGAAATTTTACATGTCGTTGAGTCAATGTATTAAAATGATAGAAAGAAAAGGGGATGCAGCAGTTTGAACCAGGTATTTATCACATTGAATTTTGGGTAACCAATATACAGTGGATTTTTATGATTCGAACGGTTTTGTCGTAGAAGTTTCTTATACGCCTAATGTTGAAATGTGGGCTCGGTTAGAACAATAAAAATAGAGGGAAGTATAGTACTCCCTCTATTTTGTATATCGGTATTTTTATTTTATTTTTGTAAATGCTAGAGGTTGTGTACTTAACATAACTGGTACGTGTAATTGAATCGCTTGGAATTCCCCATTTGTATTCATCTCATAAGCAAGCAACACATTCATTTCTGTTTGGAATAAGTCTAATGTTGCACAAAACATATCGTAGTGATAATGCTGTAATTGGACTTTCATTTCTGTAAATTGTAAAGATAACTCTTCATTTTGCTTATATACTTCTAGTGTTCCATAAGCTGGATGTTCAAATGTTCCAGTATAGTCTCCTAATGTATGAGAAGGCACTGTTCCTTTTACTTGCTCTGGAAGTGATTGGTTTACTTCTTTCATCATTTCCTTCAATTTAGCGGTGTCTTCTATAGCGCGCTTATGCCAATCAATTGTTTCTAATCCAAGGAGTTCATCATAAATTTGATTTGCAAGATAACTAGGAAGTAATGTATTTCCAGAGTTGGTTAATATAACAAGACCTATATTTTCTTTTGGAATGAATGAAACAAGTGCTGTAAAACCATCGATATTTCCGCCGTGATGGATCACTTTATAACCTCGATAAGCACTAATAAACCAGCCAAGACCATAACTATTTAATGGAGATTCAGGTGTAGATAAAATAGGTTGATCAGGAATTGTATTGTGCGGTGTATACATTTGTTGTAGTAGTTCAGAAGATAGTAATTCATGCTCTCCAATTTTTCCTTGATTTAGATGGAACAGCACCCAATTTGCCATATCTTCAATTGTAGAATTGATGCATCCAGCAGCTCCTACAGTGTCAATATTACGGAATGGTACTTCTTGTATTTCCCCATCTTTCTCAACGTAAGGAAAAGCATAGTCATTCGTATCTTGTGAGTCTATGACAGAGAAGTTTGTTTGTTCCATTTGAAGTGGTTCTAATATATGTTCTTTGGCGTATTGTTCCCATGTCCGATCTGTAATGTTTTCTACCATATAGCTAATTGTTGCATACATTAAATTGTTATATAAGAAAGCGGTACGGAATGGAGCATCGAGTGATAAATGTTTTATTTTTTCAACGAGTTCTTTTCGCTTTAAGGAAGAGTTGTACCAAAGAGCATCATGACGACTTACGCCAGAGCGGTGGGAAGCTAAATCTCGAGCTGTAATTTGCGAGCTTGCAAATACATCGGATAAAGAGAATGTAGGAATATAAGCTTGGACAGGAGCATCCCAATCAAACTTTTTCTGCCCTGCTAATAAGCTTAAAGAAAGCGTACCAAACGCTTTTGTCGCAGATCCAATTGCAAAATGTGTTTGAGGAGTAACCGGCTCTTTCTGTTCTAAATTTCGATAGCCAAATCCTTCTGAAACAATGACCTCACTATCTTTTATTACTGCTACAGCAGCCCCAGGGACGTGTAAATCTTTCATCATTTTTTCAATTGTTGTTTGTAATGTACAAACAACAGGGATTTTTGTTTTACTCATGCTTCTAACCTCCAAATATTATTTTATACTTCCGCACTATATTTTCTTTGATAAGAAGTTAAATCCCTCTGAAAAGATGAAAAGTTAAGAATTTTGTAAGATTCATTAAAATTGAGATTCCAAATTAAAATTCAGTTAATACTTATTATATTGAAATGTTTTTTTATATGTTTTACGGAGAGTTTTGCATGCAGAATTATTTTTTGTATGATAAACTCCATATAGGAAATAGATGCGAAAGAGGGTTTTTCTTACATATGAAACATGCTGAATATGAATACTTAAATTTATGCCGCCATGTTATGGAGCATGGTACAAAAAAAGAAGATCGTACAGGAACAGGGACTGTATCTGTATTTGGATATCAAATGCGTTTTAACCTTAGTGAAGGATTTCCTTTATTAACGACAAAACGTGTACCATTCCGCTTAGTAGCCAGTGAGCTTCTTTGGTTTATGAAAGGTGATACAAACATTCGTTATTTGCTTCAAAATAACAATAATATTTGGAATGAATGGGCGTTTAAAAACTGGGTGGAAAGTGATTCTTATAAAGGACCAGATATGACAGACTTTGGACTTCGTTCTCAGCAGGATGAAGAATTTAAGAAACACTATGATGAGCAAATGGAATTGTTTAAAAAGAATGTATTAGAAGATGATGATTTTGCAAAGCAATATGGTTCTTTAGGAGATGTGTATGGAAAGCAATGGCGCGCGTGGAAAACAACAGCTGGAGAAACACTTGATCAGTTAAAAGATGTAATTGAAATGATTAAGAAAACACCAGATTCTCGTCGTTTACTCGTTTCTGCATGGAATCCTGAAGATGTGCCAAGCATGGCATTGCCTCCATGTCACACGCTATTCCAATTTTACGTAGCAGACGGAAAACTATCATGTCAGTTGTATCAACGAAGCGGTGATATTTTCCTTGGCATTCCATTTAATATTGCAAGCTATTCGTTGCTAACACATTTAATTGCGCATGAATGTGGCTTAGAAGTAGGAGAGTTTGTTCATACAATTGGAGACGCGCATATCTACACAAATCATTTCGAGCAAGTGGAAAAGCAATTAGCGCGTGAACCACGCCCATTCCCGACGTTAAAATTGAATGCAGATGTAAAGTCTGTTTTTGATTTTGAAATGGAGGATTTAACATTAGAAGGCTATGATCCACATCCTGCAATTAAAGCGCCTGTCGCAGTGTAAGCATAAAAGGAGATGAAAATATGATTATTTCATTTATGGTCGCAATGGATGAAGATAAAGTTATCGGTAAGGATAATAAGTTACCATGGCATTTACCAAGTGAATTGCAATATGTTAAGAAGACAACAATGGGTCACTCACTTATTATGGGAAGAAAAAATCATGAAGCAATCGGAAGGCCACTTCCAGGAAGACGAAATATTATTGTAACGCGTAATATGAATTATCATGTAGAAGGTTGTGAAATTGCGCATTCAGTAGAAGAAGTATTTGAGCTATGTAAAAATGAGGAGGAAATTTTCATATTTGGCGGAGCGCAAATTTACGAATTATTTTTACCATATGTAAACAAGCTTTATATAACGAAGATTCACCATTCATTTGGAGGGGATACTTTCTTTCCAGAAATGAATATGAAAGAGTGGAAAGAAGTTTTTGTAGAAAAAGGCGTTATGGATGAAAAGAATCCATATACATACTACTATCACATATATGAAAAACAACAATAATTATAAAAAGATTGATGTGGGATGTTCACATCAATCTTTTTATTTGGATAACAAGATAAGACTTTATGGATGAACTTTCTTGGTGATATAATGGGAGAGGTTGTAAGTTTTAGGATTTTAGCAAAATTCTATAAAAGAAAGATTTCCATTTATAAATTCTTTGTTTAGCTAAAGGAGGAGAATCGATTGAAAAAATTATGGGGATTGCTTTTTCTTTGTTTTACACTCATGCTAGTAGGATGTGGGAAAGAAGAGAAGCCAGAACAAGCATTTGATACATATGCAAAAGCGTGGAATAAGCAAAAGTTTGCAGATATGTATGATCAATTATCAGAAAATGCAAAAAAAACCATTTCAAAAAAAGATTTTACAGAGAAGTATGAAAAGATTTATGCAGGTATTGAAGTTAAAAATTTAAAAGTAGAAACAGGAAAAGTTAAAGAAGATAAAGAAGATAAAGGACCAGTTCCTTTTAAGGTGAGTATGGATACAGTTGGCGGGAAAATTTCCTTCTCGCACGAAGCAAAACTTGTGAAAGAAAAAGATGGAGATAAAGAATCTTGGAAAATAGATTGGACTCCAGATTTTATTTTTCCAGGGATGACAAAAGACAGTAAAATACGTATGCAAACAGTTCAAGCGAAGCGCGGAGAAATATATGATCGTAATGGAAAAGGGCTCGCAACGAATGGAAAGGCGTCTGAAATTGGCATGATTCCAGGACAATTAGGAGACGCTGCACCGCAGACGAAAGAAATAGTAGCAAAATTACTTAATATGTCTGTAGAGGAAATTGATCAAAAGCTTACAGCTAAATGGGTGAAACCAGATTATTTTGTACCACTCGGTATTTTACAAGAAGGTGCAACGCAAAATGATTATATGGATTTACCAGGAGTCTCATCTCGTCCAGTAAAAGTTCGTACATATCCATTAGGAGAAGCTTCAGCACACTTAACGGGATACATGGGAAAAGTGAATGCAGAAGATTTAAAGACCCTTCAGAAAAAAGGTTATCAAGCGGATGATCCAGTTGGGAAAGCTGGATTAGAACAAGTATTTGAAGCTGAATTGCGCGGCGAAAAAGGTGGTCGTGTCTTTATGGAGGATGCACAAGGGAAAGAGATGAAAGACTTAGCTAAAAAAGAAGCAAAAGATGGAAAAAATATTACTTTAACAATTGATAGTACAGTTCAAGAAAAAATCTTTAATGAAATGAAGGGAGAGGCTGGTTCAAGTGCAGCCATCAATCCGCAAACTGGTGAAACAATTGCGCTTGTAAGTAGCCCTGCATATAACCCGAATATAATGGTAAGAGGTGCGTCAAAAGCACAACGTGAAGCGTGGGATAATGATCTGAAAAAGCCAATGACGAATCGCTTTACACAAGCATCGGCACCAGGTTCTGTATTTAAAGCAATTACAGGTGCAATCGGTCTTGAAACGAAAACAATTGATCCAAAAGAGGAATTGAAAATTGAAGGATTACAATGGACAAAAGATTCTTCATGGGGAAATTATTATGTAACACGTGTAAAAGATGCAAGTCCAATTGATTTTGATAAAGCAATGAAGTATTCTGATAACATTTACTTTGCACAACAAGCGATAAAAATTGGTAAAGATAAATTTGTGAGCGAAGCAAAGAAATTCGGATTTGATGAAAAATTACCAATTGAATACCCATTCCCAGTTTCAACAATTGCAAAAGATGGTATTAAAAATGATATTCAAATGGCCGATACAGGGTATGGACAAGGCAAAGTATTAATGACGCCTCTTCATTTAGCATTAACGTATGCACCAATTGTTAATGAAGGGAATATACCGTCTCCACACCTTATTAAAGATGATAAACAAGTTAAACCTTGGAAAGAAAATGTGATTTCTAAGGGAAACCAAGAGATATTAAAAAATGCGTTAACAAAAGTAATTAATGATGAAGATGGCACAGGGAAAATTGCTAAAATTGACGGTATGACTCTCGCTGGAAAAACGGGAACAGCTGAGTTGAAAGAATCGAAGGAAGCAGATGGAAAAGAACTTGGATGGTTCGCTGCTTTTGACGTAAACTCACCGAATATGATTGTTACAATGATGATTGAAGATGTGAAGGGCCGGGGTGGAAGTAATGTTCCTGGTGAAAAAGTGAAACATGTTTTTCAAAAGTAATACTTAAGAAAAAGCTATCTCCTTAAATGGGAGATAGCTTTTTTTCGTGTAGATTTCATAATGAAATGTGAAGATTTAATGAAAGAAGACGAAAGGTTTATTTACTTACGAAAAAAAAGTAACTATTTTTTATTGACAAAAAAAGAATGGTTTTGTATGATACTTACATAAGGTAAGTGATTTACTTTTAAATAAAAAATCTCAAATTAAAGATATTAATTAAGGGAGAGAATAAAAATGACAAAAGTACTATTTATTACAGCAAATCCAAATTCAGCAGAAGCATCTTTCGGTATGGCAGTAGGGGAAGCATTTATCGAAACGTATAAAAATGAGCACCCACAAGATGAAGTGGTAACAATTGATCTATTTAACACAACAGTACCAGAAATTGATGCAGAAGTATTTGCAGCTTGGAGGAAATTTGCAGCAGGTGAAGGCTTTGAAGCGTTAAGTGAAAGCCAACAACAAAAAATTGCAGCAATGAATACAAACTTAGAAACATTTATGACTGCAGATCGTTATGTATTTGTAACACCAATGTGGAACTTCAGCTATCCACCAGTAGTAAAAGCATACTTAGATAACCTATCTATCGCAGGTAAAACATTTAAATATACTGAAAATGGTCCAGTTGGATTATTAGAAGGTAAAAAAGCACTTCACATTCAAGCTACAGGTGGCATTTACTCTGAAGGAGCATATGCAGCAATGGACTTTGGACGTAACCACTTAAATGCTGTATTAGGATTTATGGGGGTATCTGATACAGAATACCTTGCAGTTGAAGGAATGAATGCAAATCCTGAACAAGCACAAGAAATTAAAGAAGCAGCAATTGCAAATGCACGTGAAGTAGCAAAACATTTCTAATATAGAAAACTCAAAAATGTCCAAACGCTTGTCGTTTGGACATTTTTTCTTCTTTTTCCTTCGTTTGTCTAGTATAATTAATAACGGAAAGATAATAGGTGGGGGTTCTATATGATTCAAACGTTTTTTAAAATCTTTTATTTAATCTTAATTGTAATTGGTATTACACCGAGGCTATGGCGTATAAAGCGTAAAGCAAATACGATGTCGCCACAAGAAAAAGATCGCCTTGTGCATAAAACAACAAGCTGGTTTGGTAAGAAAATGGTTCGTGTAGCCGGATCGACTGTACAAGTAAACGGACTTGAAAATGTGCCAAAAGATAAGCCTGTACTTGTTGTAAGTAATCATCAAAGTGACATGGATATTCCCGTTTTACTTGGGTACTTAAATAAACCAATTGGATTTGTTTCAAAAGCAGAAATTAAGAAATTTCCGCTTGTACCAACTTGGATGGAATTGATGAATTGTGTATTTATGGATCGTAGTAATCGTCGTCAGTCTCTTCAAGCCATTAAAGACGGAATTGAACTTTTAAAAAATGGTCATTCGATTGTAATTTTTCCAGAAGGAACACGCAGCAAGGGCTGTGAAATGGGAGAATTTAAAGCAGGGAGTTTTCATCTTGCGGTAAAGTCTGGTGTCGCTATCTTACCCGTAACATTAGATGGGACATATAAGATGTTTGAAGCAAATGGAAACCGCATGAAGCCTGCGCATGCAACGGTAACCATTTCCAAACCAATTACACCTGAACAATACGCAAGTATGGATGTAAAAGAATTAACGCAATATACGAAAGATATTATTGCAGCTCAACTACATAAGTAATAAAAAAATCTCAGCTTGTTCAAGCTGAGATTTTTTTATGCAACAGGCAATACATAAAACAATACACAGAAAAACATCATTGTGCTACCACCTAATACAAAAAGGTGCCAAATCGCGTGGTTGAAGGGGAGTTTTTCCCAAAGAAAGAATATAGCCCCTACTGAATATAAAATCCCGCCGGTTAACAATAGTGAGAATCCGTGCCCAGTTAAATTTTCATAAAGTGGTTTGATAGCGACAATAATGAGCCAGCCCATAATGACGTAGCACAGTGTTGACATTTTAATAAAACGGCGTACAAAGAAAATTTTAAAGATAATTCCACCGATAGCAAGCGTCCAAATAATTGCAAGTAATGTCCAACCAAGTGGGCCACGCAGTGTAATAAGTAAAAACGGTGTATAGGTGCCAGCTATTAATAGGTAAATAGCAGAGTGGTCTAAAATCGTAAATAATTTTTCTACTTTTGGATGATGGATGCTATGTAATAGCGTAGAAAATAAATATAGTAGAAACATGCTCACACCGTAAACAGTAAATGCAACAACAGCAGAGGCTGTGCCATGCTTCGAAGCATGAACAATTAATATGATAAGGGCAGGAATGCTTAAAATAGCACCAATGCCATGGGTAATCGCATTAGCAATCTCTTCTTTGACGAACTGTGTCATTCGTGTTATTTTTTGCGCCATGGTTTAAATCCTTTCTCAGTTAATGAAATAAGATGTATTTTCTTTACCTTATCATATACAAAAGAAATAGAAAATGAAAATTGTTTAAGTGATTATATTTTCGAATTTTTTTGACAAAAGACAGCGGATACATTGACGTTTACAAACTTTTTTGACAAAATAAAATTAAGTGAGATTAAGGGGGAAGTCATATGCCAAATATTGGGGTTCCAGGATTGATATTAATTTTAGTACTCGCTTTAATTATTTTTGGTCCAAAAAAGTTACCTGAAATTGGACGAGCTTTTGGGGAGACATTAAAAGAGTTTAAAAGGTCTGCAAAAGGTTTACACGATGATACAGATGAAAAAAAATAAATTTTGTTTCTATGCCGTATAGTGAATGGGGAATGTGATGAGAAGAATGAACAATCAAGAGATGAGTGTCATAGAACACCTTGGAGAGTTAAGGAAGCGACTCATTATAACAGCGCTGACGTTTCTGATTTTTATTGTCATTGGCTTTTCATTTACGAAAGAAATATATAATTTTATCGTAAAAGATTTGAATATGAAATTAACTGTTTTAGGTCCGAGTGATATTTTATGGATTTATTTTGTAATTGCAGCTGTCTTTTCAATTGTCTGTACAATACCAGTTGCAGCTTTACAAATTTGGCTATTTGTAAAGCCAGCATTACATGAACATGAACGAAAAATGACAATTCTGTATATACCGGCATTATTTTTATTGTTTATTGGAGGACTTTGTTTCGGTTATTTTCTTATTTTGCCATTTATTTTACAATTTTTAATGAGTCTCGGTGAGGATATGTTTCAGACAATGTTTACAACGGATAAGTACTTTTCATTTGTTATGAATATGACTGTACCGTTTGCAGTGATTTTTGAACTTCCCGTCATCGCAATGTTTTTAACAAGCATAGGAGTTCTCAATCCGATAGCACTACAAAAAGTGAGAAGATACGCATATTTCATTTTAATTGTAATTGCTGTTTGTATTACGCCACCAGACTTTATTTCTGATTTTTCAGTAGCGGTACCTCTTCTTGTAATTTATGAATTAAGTATTACAGCATCAAAGTTTGTGTATAAGAGGAAAATGAAACGAGAAATGAATAAAGAATCAAAAAGTGCCTCATTATGAAGGCACTTTTTTAATATATTTGTTATACTATACTTGTAATCGTATACAATATAAAGAAGAAAAAAATTGTGGAATCCCCGAAATTTAGACAAACTTTTCACCAATGTAAGTTTATACTAAAGTTATAAATCCAACAAAAAAGAGGATTGATATCGTGATCATGAAAAGTTTTTATTTCACCCATTCAACAGGGAATTGTGTCAAAATATTTGAAATCCCTGTCTTACACGCACAACATCCGTTAGCATTTCTAATTCAGTCACGTCTTCAACTATTTATTGCTAAAATTCAAAAACAAAAACAACCGAGATTCTCATACTCTTTTCGCGAATATTTACAAAGTTGCTTAAAGTGGAATGATTATTCAAATGTGTATCAAACAAATTCACTTGAAAAAAATGCATAATCTAAAATAGAGACAGGGCAAATGTGCTCTGTCATTTTCTTTTTGGGCATAAAAACCAAAGAATTTTGTCGAAAATAAGCTCAAACTGTTGAAAGCATTGTGAATACTAGTATAATAACAAGGAGAGCGTATTGGAAAGGGAAGAAAAAAATATGCAAAAAATAAAAATTGTAACAGATTCAACGGCAGATTTATCACAAGATGTGATTGAGAAATATGATATTCATGTTATCCCATTATCTATTTCTGTAAATGGACAAACATATTTAGACCGTGTAGATTTACAACCTGATGAATTTATTGAGGAAATGATAAAATCAGAAGAATTACCAAAAACATCACAACCTGCTATGGGATCATTTGTAGAAATGTATGAAAAGCTAGGAGAAGATGGCAGTCAGGTACTTTCTATACATATGACAAGTGGAATGAGTGGTACAGTTGCAACGGCAAATAGTGCTGCATCAATGACAGAAACAAAAGTTACTGTTGTTGATTCTCAATTTATTACACATGCTTTAGCATATCAAGTAATTGAAGCTGCGAAAATGGCTCAAGAGGAGCGCTCGTTAGAAGATATTTTAAATCGTCTTGATGAAGTAAGAAAGAATACTCGTTTGTATGTAGTTGTGGATACGTTAGAAAATCTAGTAAAAGGTGGACGTATTGGAAAAGGAAAAGCATTCATTGGTTCTTTATTGAATATTAAACCGATTGCTAGTCTAGATGAGGGTGTATATAATCCTGTAACAAAAGTGCGTAGTCAAGGACAAATCGTAAAAACATTATCCAAACTATTTGAAGAAGAGACGGCAGGAAAAGTAATAAAGGCAGTTGCTATTCCTCATGCAAAAGCAATTCCCCTAGCAGAAAGCGTAAAAGCAGCTGTTGAAAAAATTAGTGGGTTTACACAATCAGAAATTTTTTATACAACTCCAGTTATTAGTACTCATACAGGACCAGGCGCAATTGGATTTATGTATTTAGCAGAGTAAAAAAAAGCTACTTGAATGAAATCATTCAAGTAGCTTTTTTTTACTAATATAGAAAATATGAGATAAGAAGAGTAATCAAGGCGCTTCCGCTAATGATGCAACGTTTTTGTAAATATTTTTCCATGAAAACACCCTTTTTGTTTTTTCTCTATATAATGTATTTTCAAAAAAAGTTGTTATACATTAAGATGTTTGAACGCTTGAGTATGCTCTTTTTTCTTATTTTTGGATGGGGTCGAAATATATGTCTGCCCAAGAAACAATACATGAAGTTGGTCCCACGGTAACATACGTAAGTTCCAGTTATTACGAAGTCGTGTAATTGCCTCTTTAGGCGTCTCATCAGCAAGTGCAAACGTACCGTAATGCATTGGGATGAAATGCATTGCTTTTACATCTAGAAAAGCTTGTACTGCTTCCTCTGGAGAAACATGTGATACTTTCATAAACCATTCTGGTTCGTATGCACCAATAGGCATTAAGGCAATATCAATAGAAAATTGGTTGCCAATTTCTTTGAATCCTCGGAAATAGCCGCTATCACCGCAAAAATAAATCGTTTCATCTGTTGTACCATTATTTAAAACCCACCCACCCCAGTGGGAAGTGTTCATATCAAACAATGATCTTCTCGTCCAGTGCTGCGCTGGTACGAAGTGAAAGTCTACATCATTAATTTTTGTGAATTCCCACCAATTATATTCTTCTACTCGCAGAAACTTTTTTTTTGTAAATAACTTTTTTAATCCAGTAGGTACTAAGTATAGAACATCTGAATTCAATTGACGAAGTGTGGCAAAATCTAAATGATCATAATGACCGTGTGAAATAAGGACAATATCAATTTGGGGCAATTCCTGTAATGTAAGGCCGGGATTCGTTAACCTTGGCACAAGTTTTATTTTGTTTGACCATACTGGATCTGTTAAAATGTTGAGTCCATTCGTTTGTATAAGAAATGTTGAATGACCTATCCATGTAATCGTTGTTTTTTTAGTGTTCGTTCGTAAAAACTGAGTATGCTTGACAGGTGATTGTTCTACTAAATAAGAAAAATCTTTTTTGCTTTGTTTTCGTTCTTTACGCCAACGTAAAAAGGAACGAATTGTTTTTTTTGTACTAACATTATCCATGTTTTCATACCGTTTTACCATGAACATCACCTCATTTAAAATCTCTGTAGTTGTATTGTACCGAAATGTTGTAAAGGAAAAAAGTGAGAAAAATTGATTGTCGATTAAAAAATTGTAAAAAAAATAGTGCGGCCATCTTTACAAAGTGAGTGACTTATTGAAAATCGTTATGTAAAGAAGTAAGAAGGGAATGATATTAGTAAACAATGAAATAATTGTCTAGTAATTCGCTCAAAAATAGGAAGTAACATACCTAAATTCGTACGATTTCGTGAACAAATGCGATAAACAATTTTCTCATAGTGTTTACTTTTGTTATGATAAGCATGTCATACATAAATTAAAGAAAGAGAAGAGAGGTTTGAAAATGAAGCGTTATCAAAAGCTGATTGGTCTCATAGTTGTTTTTTGCTTCTTTATACTTGCAGGATGCGGCTCAGGGTCAAAACTCCGTAAACCATTAAATTGGGATTTAGAAACTTTTGAATACATAAATCAAGACGGTAAACAGTTTGGAACAAAAGATTTAAAAGGAAAAGTATGGGTGGCTGATTTTATGTTTACAAATTGTCAAACGGTTTGCCCTCCAATGACTGCGAATATGGCAAAGTTGCAGAAGATGGCAAAAGAGAAAAAGCTAGATGTGCAATTCGTTTCATTTAGTGTAGACCCTGAACTTGATAAGCCAGAGAATTTGAAAACATTTATACAAAAATTCACAGAAGATACAAGTAATTGGAACTTGCTAACAGGGTACTCATTAGAAGATATCAAGAAATTCTCAAAGGATAATTTCCAATCACTTGTAGATAAACCAGAGAATGGGCAAGTTATCCACGGAACATCATTTTTCTTAGTCGATCAAGAAGGTAAGGTAATGAAAAAGTATAGCGGAATGAGCAATACACCATATGAAGATATTTTACGTGATATGGAACGGTTATTGAAATAAAAGAAGGATGCTGAGCATCCTTCTTTTTGTATATGGAAAAATATATAATGGTTAATCTATCGATAAAATGTCGTGCTGTTGTGGAAGTTTTGGAGCGCGGATTTCTAAAATGCCATTTTGATAGGAAGCTTTTGCGTTTTTTTTCTCAATTAAATATGGAAGTTTAATCATGCGAGAAGCTCCTGACATGGAGCGCTCACGGCGATAGTAATTATGTGAAACTTCATCTTTTGTTTCTTCCATGAAATCTTCCGTAACAGAGATTTTTAAGTATTCGCTTTGAATTTCTATTTGGATTTGTTCCTTTTGAACGCCTGGGAGTTCTGCTTTTATGACTAGGTCTTCACCAGCTTCATATAGGTCTACAGGAAATGTTAATAAACGGTTTCCTTTTTGAAAAAAGTGATTCATATCTGCAATTACATCACGCAATGGTGTTTGTTCAAAAAAATCATCGATTTGCTTTAAGTAACTACGAATTGGTGGACGAGACGAAGAATCTTTTTTTTCATCACTCATGTTTTTTGCCTCCTAGAAATCAATTTGCAATATCATATGACAAATGTGTGCAAATGTGAGTGCCTATTTTTCATGTTTGTTCAAAAAAATTGGGTAAAATGTGAAATGGAGTGATTTTTTTATAGTTTTTATCGCCATATTGAGTTGATTATGCTAGTATAAATAGGGTTGATATAGTAGTATAGAAACAGAATGAAAACTGAAAGAGGGTAAGAAGAATGTGTGGTTTTGTAGGATGTTTATGTGAAAACCCTAGAGAGTTTTCAGAAACAGAAAAACATCAATTTGAAAATATGAACACGATTATTTTCCACCGTGGTCCAGATGACGAAGGATATTTTCGTGATGAACATGTACAATTTGGCTTCCGCCGTTTAAGTATCATTGACTTAGAGGCAGGACATCAGCCACTAACGTATGAAAATGATCGATATGTAATTATTTTTAATGGTGAAATTTACAATTATGTAGAATTACGTGAAATGTTACTTGAAAAAGGCGCAACATTTGCAACACAATCTGATACAGAAGTTATCATTGCATTGTATGCACATATGAAAGAAAAATGTGTAGATTACTTACGTGGTATGTTTGCATTTATGATTTGGGATCGTGAAGAAAAGAAACTTTTCGGTGCACGTGACCACTTCGGTATTAAGCCACTATATATCGCACAGCAAGGTGATACAACATTCTTTGCTTCTGAAAAGAAAAGTATTATGCATGTAATGCAAGACAAAGGGGTAAACCCAACTTCATTGCAACATTACTTTACGTACCAATATGGACCAGAGCCAGAAACACTAACTGTTGATATTAATAAAATTGAACCTGGTCATTATTTCGTAAAAGAAATCGGTAAAGAAATGGAAATTCATCGTTACTGGAAACCGTATTTCAATGCTTCAAGTGCAACAAAAGAGGAGCACATTCAAGCGATTCGTGATGTATTGTACGATTCTGTAAAAGTGCATATGCGTAGTGACGTACCAGTAGGTTCATTCTTATCTGGTGGTATTGATTCATCTATCATTGCTTCTATTGCAAGAGAAATGAATCCAAACCTTTTAACATTCTCTGTTGGTTTCGAACGCCGCGGCTTCAGTGAAGTTGATGTTGCAAAAGAAACTGCAGAAAAACTAGGTGTAACAAACCATAGTGTCTTCATTACAGCAAAAGAATTCATGAATGAATTCCCAAAAATCATTTGGCACATGGACGATCCTTTAGCTGATCCAGCTGCTGTACCATTGTACTTCGTTGCAAAGGAAGCTCGTAAGCATGTAACAGTAGTTCTTTCTGGTGAAGGTGCAGACGAGCTGTTTGGTGGATATAACATTTATCGCGAGCCAAATTCTTTAAAAATGTTCTCTTACATCCCTACTCCAGGGAAAAGCGTTTTAAAAGCATTAAGTGGTGCGCTTAAAGAAGGATTTAAAGGGAAAAGCTTCTTAGAGCGTGGATGTACACCAATTGAAGAACGTTACTATGGTAATGCGAAAATCTTCCGTGAAGAAGAAAAAGCTGAGCTAATGAAGTATTACAATGAAAGTGTAAACTATATGGATATCACGAAACCATTGTACAATGAAATTAAGGATTATGACGATGTTAGCAAAATGCAATATATCGACATGTTTACATGGCTACGTGGCGACATTTTATTAAAAGCTGATAAAATGACGATGGCAAATTCATTAGAACTTCGTGTACCGTTCTTAGATAAAGAAGTGTTTGACGTTGCGTCTAAAATTCCAACAGAATTAAAAATTGCAAATGGGACAACAAAAGCAATTTTACGCGAAGCAGTGCGAGGAATCGTTCCAGATCATGTATTAGATCGCAAAAAGCTAGGCTTCCCAGTACCAATTCGTCACTGGTTAAAAGATGAAATGCATGATTGGGCTGTTAATATTATTAAAGAAAGTAAAACAGAGCATTTAATCGACAAACAGTACGTATTAAACTTACTGGAAGCACACTGTGCGGATAAAGGTGATTATAGCCGTAAAATTTGGACAGTACTTGCGTTTATGGTATGGCATCAAATTTATGTAGAGCATAAATACGATACAAATGAGTTTCATGAAGAAACAAAGCGTGCGTATAGCTTAGTTTAAGTAGAAAAACCTTAAGGTCATATACGACCTTAAGGTTTTTTTCATAAATATGTATTATGCTTGATACACTAATAGTAAGAGGGTGGACAACATATGATTACGTTTGAAAAAGTGAATACAGAGACAAAAAGAGTTGTTGAAGAAATGTTTGCTTCTCATGGTTTTAATAGGAAGAAAGTTCAATATTGTATAAAAATTGATGATACATATATTGGTGTAATGGATTATACAGTACAAGGTGAACACGCTGTATTATCTAATTTAATTATTCATTTTGATTACCAAGGTTACGGATATGGAACAAATGCTTACTTTACATTTGAAGAAATGATGAAGCATAGAGATATAAAAGATATCCAGGTACTAAAAGGAGATCTAACTGAACAAGCTAAATCTTTTACAGAGGGACTCGGCTTTATATGGAATGGTGAAATATACATAAAGCGCTTCTAGAAGGAAAAAGGATACCTGAGATAAGAAATGAATATAAGGCAGGTGGATGTATGACGATGACGTCGGGTTTTTTACTAATAGGGGGGTGTTTTGTTGTGGCAGAACTTTGCCAAATTTTCATTCGGAAAATGATGCGTAAAAAACGCAAGCCGTATGAATGGCAATACATTCCCGTATTTTTTATTTTGTTTTTCACTTTATATTTATTGCAAAATACGATAAATTTTCCGCCAATGTTAAATATTTTTTTGAAGTTTGGCTTAATATATAGTGGCATTGGAATAGCTATTTTATTTTGTTTGTTTTGTATACGACATGTTCATTATCAGTCGTACATATTTATTTTAAATTGGCTTAATCGAGATGATGGAAACCGCCTTACATAAGGGGGTTTTTTTATTTGTTTTGTAACCAACTTTTTATGTTGTACATAAAATAGGACGAGCATAATTATATGCTCTATTAAATACAGAAAGGAAATGGCATATGAAATTAGTTATAGACGCAGGTCATGGTGGATACGATTCCGGTGCTGTTGGTAACGGTTTGCAAGAAAAAGATTTAACACTTCAAATTGCTAAGCGTGTTCGAGATATTTTACTTGCAAATTATACAATTAATATTAAGATGACACGCGATAGTGATGTCTTTATCCCGTTATCAGAACGTGCCAATATTGCTAATTCTTTCGGAGCAGATTACTTCATCTCATTTCATATTAATAGCGGCGGCGGAACAGGTTTTGAAAGTTATATTTATAATGGACTATCAGATAGTAGTTCTGCAGCAGCTAAACAACAAAAGATGCATGCGGCAGTTAATCCTGTTTTAACAAAATACGGTTTGAGTGATCGTGGTGCGAAAAAGGCCAATTACGCAGTACTAAGGGAAACGACTATGGATGCATTATTAACAGAAACAGTATTTATTGATACAACCTTTGATGCAAATTTATTAAAAAATCCGCAGTTTATAGAAGATCTATGTCAAGCGTATGCAAAAGGAATCGCTGCAATTTTAGGGTTAAGGGAAAACCAAAATCCTCCAAATCCAACTCCTCAAACAAAAGGGGTGGCATATATCCGTGGGCAGAACGTAAATTTAAGAAGCGGCCCATCAACATCATCCCCAGTAATTCGTCAGTTAAATTATCCAGAATCCTATGTAGTTTATCAAGAAAGTAACGGTTGGCTAGATTTAGGCGCAGGCCAATGGATATATAATGATCCATCATATATTGATTACGTGAAATACGGGAATAGTGATGGAAGCCCGATTGGAGTGGCAAATATTCTAGGAACGAACGTAAATTTAAGAAGTGGTCCATCGACATCATCAGCAGTAATCCGGCAGTTAAATTATCCAGAATCCTATTTAGTATACGCAAACCAAAATGGTTGGCTAAACCTAGGAGGAAATCAGTGGATATATAATGATCCATCTTATATCAAATATGATCAATATTAAAATATGAAAAGATTATGAATAGAATCGAATAATACCCTGCCTCGAATGTCTTGCAGACAGAAGAATTTAGAGGGAGGGATTTTTTTGAGGAAATATATGCTAGAAAAGTTTTTTAAAATATATTGACAACATTTATTCAATACATTACCTTTAAAATGTCAATGATAATCAATTTCATCTAGGAGGAAGTATGATTCGAACTAAAAATATCTTTATGCTCTGCATCGTAATGTTAATGGTTATGATTGCAGGGTGTGGCAAAGAAGAGAAGAAAGAAACGAATGAAGCAAAAGGAAAAGATTCGTATGTAATTAAGCATGCGATGGGAGAAACAACGATTACGGGGACACCTAAAAGAGTGGTTGTCCTAACAAATGAAGGCGCCGAGGCACTTTTAGCGGTTGGAGTTACACCGGTTGGTTCTACAAAACCAAGAGCTGGTGATGAATGGTATCCACATGTAGCGAAAGAATTGAAAGATACAAAAGTTGTAGGAACTGAGCGTGATGTTAACTTAGAGGCAATTATGAAACTAAAGCCTGATTTAATTATTGGGAATAAAATGCGTCATGAAAAAGTATATGAACAATTAAAAGAGATTGCACCTACTGTTTATGCTGAAACACTGCGCGGAGATTGGAAAGAAAACTTTACGTTATACACAAAAGCTGTAAATAAAGAAAAAGAAGGGCAAAAAGCTCTTGGTGATTATAAGAAGCGTATTGAAGGAATAAAAGAGAAACTAGGAGATAAAGTAGAATCTAAAGTTTCAATCATTCGATTCGTTCCAGGTGACGTTCGTATTTATCAAAAGAATTCATTCTCTGGTGTAGTGTTAAATGATATTGGATTTAAGAGACCACCACTTCAAGATAAGGATGATTTTGCGATAAAAGGTGTTACAAAAGAACAAATTCCGAATATGGATGGAGACTACTTATTCTATTTCACATCCGATAAAGATGCTAAGAAATCGAATGAAGGAAATACAATAGCGAAAGAATGGACAGAAGACCCACTCTTTAAACAGTTACAAGCTTCCAAAAATAATAAAGTATTTGAAGTAGATGAAGTTATTTGGAATACAGCTGGCGGCATTAAAGCTGCGAACCTTATGCTAGATGACATTGAAAAATACTTTTTGAAATAAGTAAAGTAGAGAAAAACACATCACTATTTAAAGGGTGATGTGTTTTTTAAGTCTCAAATAACAGAAAATTCTTTCTGTTAAACAGGGGAAAGTTGTAAAATGGAATTAATAAAAGTAAAGGAGTGAAGAAATGATGAATGGTGCTCACAAAGATTGGATTTTGTTTAATGGTAAAATTGTAAATACCAAGGAAGAACAGCCAATGGTTGCATTAGAAGAGAGAGGTCTACAATTTGGGGATGGGATATATGAAGTATTTCGTTTATACAACGGGAAACCTCACTTGCTAGATTTACATTTAGAGCGATTTTTTAAATCTATGAAGGAAATTCATCTTGTTCCACCCTTTACAAAAGAAGAATTAATTCAGCAACTTCATCAATTAATTGAGAAAAATCAATTTCAAGAAGATGGTAATGTGTATATTCAAATTTCAAGAGGCGTGCAGCCGAGAAATCATATATACAACTCTCATTTAGAGCCAATGTACTTTGCAAATATTGTACCATTCCCAAGACCAATTACTACTATGGAAAAGGGTATCAAAGTAACAGTGGAAGAAGATATTCGCTGGAAATTTTGCCATATCAAATCTTTAAATCTACTACCTAATATTATGATTAAGAATAAAATTAATGAAGAAGGGTATCAAGAAGCAATATTAGTTCGAGATGGGATTGTAACAGAAGGGTGTCATTCAAATTTCTTTATTATAAAAAATAATAAGGTGATTACGCACCCTGCAGATCATTTTATTTTACATGGGATTACTCGTCATCATGTCATTTCATTAGCAAAAGCCCTACATATTGAAGTAGAAGAGCGCGAGTTTTCATTACAAGAAGTATACAAAGCAGATGAATGCTTTTTTACCGCAACACCTCTTGAAATATTTCCTGTCATTCAAATAGGAGCCGAGCAATTTGGTAATGGAGAAAGGGGGCCAGTTACGAAGCGGTTACAAGCTTCTTATGAGGAGAGTATTGCACCTTTTAAAGTTACTAATTGAACGTGAGAGGAAAGAGGAGCTGGTATTCTTCCAGCTTTTTTTTGTGGTATAATTGATCGTAAGGTGATTTCTGAAAACGCTATAAAAGGGGATTCTATGTATATGAAATATGAAGCATTTAAAGAAATAATTCACGGAAGACGAAGTGTCCGAAAATTCACAGAACAAGAAGTATCTGTTCGTGATATAGAAGAAATTATTGATTGTGCTCGTTACGCACCAAGTGATACGAATTCACAAACGTGGGAATTTATTGTCATTATGAATCGGGATAAAATTAAAAAAATTGAACAAATGACATGGGATGCTTTACATAAGTTGGCTGCACAAGCAACGGAAAAAGGTGAAGAAAAAGCAGGTAAATTACTTACACGTTCGTTTGGACCATATGCAACAGCTTTTTCTGATGCACCAGTTTTAATTGTATGCTTAGCTACACCATACGAATCTAAGTTTCGCGAAAAAATATTTGATCCGATTGACTTCGTTCCAAATTCAGTATGGGAAGAAGAAGGGATTAAGAGTAGCTGTTTAGCTGCACAAAATTTAATGTTAGCAGCATATGCAAGAGGACTTGGGACTTGTCCAATGACAGGACCTGTGTTATTGGCTCAAAATCAACTGCGACAATATTTACAAATTGAGCCTGAGAAACAAATCAATATGGTAATTTCACTTGGTTATCCGAAAGATCAAGCGAAAAAACTAGCGCGAAAAGAAGTTGAGGATATTACAAAGTTTATTTTGTAGAGTGCTGTGCGAAAAATTAGAAAAGACATTGGTGCATCCAATGTCTTTTCTAATTTTTTTAGAAGGGGATATTTTTTACTAATAATGGGCTAAAATGAGGAATAAGAAGGAATTTCTAATTATTTCTTGAAAAAATTAATGATGTTAAAAAAGAAAATATGGTACAGTAGTGATGAACAGAATGTTTGTTCACGGAAGTTTAAAAAAACTGAGCTTAGAACAGATAGTTATTTCTGTATAATAAATAAAGAATAAATTTACAGGGGGGATGAATTTTGAAAAAATTCATAATCGCTGGATCGTCTGCTTTGTTATTGGTTGGATGTGGTGTCTCAAACGGAAAAGAAGAAACCCAGCCGGTAAAAGAAGAACAAGTTGTGAATGCAAGTGAAGAGAGTGTAACGCCTTTTCCTGAGGGGACAATGCCGATTGGCGAGGGAAGAGTAAAAGTAATTACACCAGATGGCACTTCAGAGGGTGGGAATATACCAACTGTATTTGTAAAGAAAGACGCCCTCATTCAGCAAGTTGAATTAGAACTTACTCATTTTCAAAATGATAAAGAGACATTTGTATTCGTAGATAAAATATTTGAAGATAAACATCATGTTACTAACATGACGCAGACAACAGTAGAATTAAAACAAAGCACGTTAGAGACAGGCTACCATACAATAACGGCAGTTCAATTTGAAAATAATGATCCATCAGGAAAAGTTATTAATTTTGTGCAGGCTAAATTTGAAAATAAACCAGCGTTTTAAAATAGCTAACATGTTATGCATAATAAAAAGTACACTACTGAAAAAGTAGTGTACTTTTTGTTTTATCTGTTTTCGTAAAATGGGATTGTCAAGCGAAAGGATCTTACTGGATGATAATAAAAAGTGCAATATTACTGACGTATTCCAATCGATATATCCAAATCAAATAAAAATGACAAATACCTGTATCTTATATATAAATGCTTCGTAGGGATTTGTTTGAAAATGTCGAATAAAATATATTGAGTCGTTAAAACTCGTTTTCTATTGTTTAGCGTGAAACAAGTAGGGAGGAGAATAAGTGATGAAGCGGGCGCTTATAAATATTGATTATACATATGATTTTGTAGCAGAAAATGGTGCTTTAACGTGTGGAAAGCCAGGGCAAGATATTGAAGAGCATCTTGTAGCGATTACGAAGGAGTATATTGAAAACGGAGATTATGTTGTGTTTACTATTGATAAACATGAAAAGAATGATTCCTATCATCCAGAGACACAATTATTTCCACCACATAATATAGCGGGTACAAAAGGAAGAGATTTATACGGAGAGTTGCAAGATCTGTATGAAAAATATCAAGATAATGAGAATGTATACTATATGGATAAAACACGTTATAGTGCTTTTGCTGGAACGGAATTAGAAATGAAATTAAGGGAAAGAGGAATACAGGAAGTGCACCTTGTTGGCGTATGTACGGATATTTGTGTTCTCCATACAGCGGTGGATGCCTATAATAAGGGGTTTCATATCGTTGTACACGAAAAAGCAGTGGCCTCTTTTAATGAGCAAGGACATGAGTTTGCAATTGGGCACTTTAAGTCTTGTTTACATGCTACAGTGGAGTGAAGAAAACTAAAAAATGAGAGTTATGTAAAAAAGACTTTTAAAAATAAAAGTCTTTTTTATATGTTCTATATGGATACAACTTGCTGTTGAATGAGCTTCTTAATAAATGGACTAATATTTTCTGGTAATTGATGCAAGCGGAAAAATTTAACTTCTAAAGATTCAATACCATCAGCTTGTAATACGCCACCTTTTATTTCTTTACACATATAAGCGATTGTGATGGGATAAAATTCATCACCGTTCGGTAATTTTACAAAAAACTCTTTTCCAGAAAAAACACTTACTAAATTAAGTTCTCCTATCTCAATGCCAGTTTCTTCGAAAACTTCACGTCTTCCTGCATCTTCTGCTGATTCACCTAATTCAATAAAACCACCAGGAACGCCCCAAATACCACTTTGTCTTTTCTGAAGTAAAATTTGTCCTTGCTCATTTAGAACAGCAACAGCAACCCCTGCTAAATTAAGTGGATGTGGACCTACAATTTTACGTAAATCTTCAATATACCCCATAGTGTTATCCTCCAAATGAAAATAGATTAGAAATTCCCAATTATGTATTCTATAGTGTATTACTGTATACCTTTCTACGATTTAACTTTTAGAGCTGTGACGAGACAATATACCTTTTAAATATTGAAATTTCACATACCATAATATATTTAGATTGAAAAATACATGATTAAAATATCAAACAAATAATTCGCCCCTTTTTGACTAATTAATTTAATAAAGACAGAAAGAGATCATCGTTCATTGATATCTATAAGAAGGAATAGAAAATGCGTAATATATTTCAAAAGCTAGTAAATCGTCAAAATGGTGTTGCTCAGTTTGGACCTTGATATTTTCTCTAAACCAATGAACATGAATAGTTTTAAAGTGGATGTTCCAAAGGATTCTGATCAATATATTGTGCAAGCAGATTTACCAGGATTTCAAAAAGAAAACATTCAAGTCGATTTTGAAAGAGAGGTATTTGTGAATCAAGAAAGAATTGCGGCAGCATTTAAAGACGGTGTTCTTACTGTCTCATTACCTAAACTGAAGCTGATGTATTTAGCTTCTTTTTTTGTTTGTAGTATTTAGAAATTTCTTAATGTTATAATGATAATTGGTGATGAACATGAATTATGATGAAAAGGAAATGCGGCGGTTAGAAGCATTGAAAGAAATTGCGGAGTTGTTAAATGAGGCAACTGATTTACAGGAAATGTTAGAGGAAGTATTACATACATTATTACAAGTGATGAATCTACAAACAGGCTGGGTATTTTTTATTGATGAAAAAGGAACGCACCGTATGCTTGTTGATAGGAATTTGCCTCCAGCACTCACATGGAATGAAAAAAAACCGATGTGTGAAGGGGATTGTTGGTGCGTGAATCGATTCGTAAATGGACGTTTAGAAAAGGCAACAAATATCATTGAGTGTAAGCGAATTGAAGATGCCATTGAATATAATTGGGGAGAGACAGAAGAGATTACACATCATGCGACGATTCCTCTTCGTGCTGGTAGCGAGAAGTTCGGTTTACTTAATGTTGCTTCCCCACATAAAACGTATTTTTCAGAGGAAGAACTAGCCTTATTAGAAGCGATTGCATTCCAAATCGGAACAACAATACAACGAATTAAGTTAGTCGAGAAAGAGCGTAAATATGTAGTTGTAGCGGAGAGAAATCGACTTGCACGCGATTTACACGATTCGGTGAAACAATTGCTATTTTCCATAATGTTAACGGCTAGAGGTACTCTTGATATGACAAAGGATAAAGAATTGCAAGGTATGCTTAGTTATATGGGGGAATTATCACAAGAAGCGCTAGAAGAGATGACGTTATTAATTTGGCAATTACGACCAGAGGGATTAGAAAAAGGGCTGGCAGAAGCAGTGCAGAATTACGGAAAGTTATTAGGTATTCAAGTAACAATTCGAATTGATGGAGTTATTTCAATTGGTGATGAAATAGAAGAAGTGCTGTGGCGTATAAGTCAGGAAGCATTGCATAATTGTAAAAAACACGCTTCGTGTGAGAGAGTATCAGTTTACTTAAAAACAGAAAATAGTAAGTTGAACTTTCAAATTGAAGATGACGGCATTGGGTTTGTTAAAGAAAAAGTTAGAGATTCAGCGCTTGGTTTAAAAAGTATGAAAGAACGAATTGAACTATTGAAAGGAACATTTCGAATAAGAACGAAGCTAGGACAGGGAACAAAGATTGAGATTCAATTACCGGTTTGAAAGGGAGAAGTTCATTGAAAATTAAACTATTACTTGTAGAGGATCATCATATCGTTAGGAGAGGGCTTGTATTCTTCTTAAAAACGAAAGAGGAATTTGAAATAATAGGAGAAGCAGAGAATGGGGAAGAGGCGTTAGAGTTGATTCGAAAAGAAAGGCCAGATGTAGTATTAATGGATTTATCAATGCCAAAGATGGATGGGATTGAAGCGACAAAACGTTTGAAACAATATGACGCCACAATTAAAATACTTATGTTAAGTAGCTTCTCAGAGCAAGATTATGTTCTTCCGGCACTAGAAGCGGGCGCGGATGGCTATCAACTAAAAGAAGTACAGCCAGATCAACTGGTTGCTTCTATTATCGCTGTATATCAAGGAAATGCGAATCTTCATCCGAAAGTAACTCCTGCTTTGTTAGGAAGACCAGTAGTGAAAGAGGAAAAGCAGGATAGTTTATTTATGCTGACAAAAAGAGAAAGAGAAGTACTTTGTGAGATTGCGAAAGGAAGAAGTAATAAAGAAATAGCAGCAGAGCTTTATATTACAGAACAGACTGTAAAAACACATGTTTCAAATGTACTTGCGAAATTGCAGGTAGATGATCGGACGCAAGCTGCGTTGTATGCTGTGAAGCATGGGGTTGTATAGGAAGGACCTATTATGGGAGAAGAAGTTATATTACAAGCGTCCTCTCCAGTTATTGCAATGTCAATGTTCATGCGTTATCGTTCTCAAAAAGATGATACATTCCACGGAAAAGTTGTTTCAGCACTCCGAAATCAGTTTGGCGGACATGCTGTTGTAAAGAATGATTAATTGATATATCAAGAACTCATACAAAAGTATGAGTTCGTTTTTTAATTTTCATACTATTTTCTCAAAGCCTTTCCCTCTATTTGCTGATTTTCGCATAGAATATTCTGATATTATAGAGGTAGAACTTAAAACAAAGGAGAGAAACACACATGAAATTAGTCGTAATTAACGGAACACCACGTAAGTTTGGGAGAACTCGTGTCATTGCAAAATATATTGCAGAGCAATTTGCAGGGGAATTATATGATTTAGCAACAGAACAGTTGCCTTTATATAATGGGGAAGAATCACAACGAGAATTAGAAGCAGTAACGAAATTGAAAAAATTAGTAAAAGAAGCTGATGGTGTAATCCTTTGCACACCTGAGTATCATAATGCAATGAGCGGTGCGCTAAAAAACGCATTAGATTTCTTAAGCAGCAGTGAATTTGTCCATAAACCAGTTGCTCTATTGGCAGTTGCAGGCGGTGGAAAAGGCGGTATAAACGCACTTAATAGTATGCGTATTGTCGCGCGAGGCGTATATGCGAATGCAATTCCAAAGCAAGTTGTATTAGACGGTTTATACGTGCAAGATGGTGAGCTCAGTGAGGACGCAAAACCATTAATTCATGATCTTTTCAAAGAGTTAAAAGCATATATGAGCGTGTATAAAGAAGTGAAAAAGCAATTAGGGGTGGAATGATAAGCGTTTGCTTTGTTACGAATCTTAAGATGAGTTTTTAGGAGTTAATGGTCAATTGTCCATTGGCTCTTAGGTAAATATGAAAACGATACCATTAAAACTGGTTGCAGATTCATAATATAAACGAATGAGTAGTTTGCTAAATTTATCGTATTGATTGAAAACACGGTGGGGGAATGAGGATGATTACACATTTTTCAGAGTTGAAATTACAGACAGTATCTATTCAGGGGGTAGAACAAGTATATGCAAAATGTCTTGGAATTCCAATTTTATCAAAAACAAATAAACAAATAAGTTTTAAATTAACTCCATATGTTTCATTAGTTTTTGAAGAATCATATGAACCACTTTCTCCTGCTCATTTTGCTTTTCAAGTACCATTTTCAAAGTTCTATGAAACAGTAAAGTGGATTCAAGAATCAGGTTTGCTTATTGTAAGGTGGGAAGACGGTCATGAAATTGACGAAGAGGATGGTCGATTAAATTTATATTTTCGTGATGGAGATGGAAATCTTCTTGAAATTATTGCACATAAATATATTGAAGAAGATGTTTTAATTCCATACACACCTTTGAACATTTTGTACTTAAGAGAAGTAGGATGCCCAGTAAAAAGTGTGCCAGTATATAGAGAGTGGCTAAAATCCAATTTATTTATGAAAACATTTGAAGATGGTGAAATATTTAACTTTGTAGTTGGTGGTACGGCTCATGTTGTTGCAAGCTGGAAAGGAAGACCTTGGATTCCAATTGCAATGAAAGCTTTGCCGCCGAAAATGCATATTTCATTTGGGACGCCGAGTCTTGAGTTCATTCAAATGGTCCAGAAACATCTAAGAGGAAGCGATGTACCATTTCATTTTCATAATAATGAAATATCGTTTGTTCAAGAAGGATATTCTTTTTCTATACAATATACGCCTCATCTTAAAGCTGATATTCCTAAAAAGTTGAATTTACCACTTTCTATTTAAGTGGTATTTTTTGAGTTGTTATTATTGATGAGATTTTATAAGGGACTAACCTAAAAACAGGTATTTTGATGTGAGTTCAAAATACCTAATGCTTAATTATTACATTAATGATTCGGATACGTCTTTTTCAAAAAATTTATAGATTGTTTCATTAGCACTTTTAGCACATTAATATCAATGTCTGCTACTTTATTAATGTATACACACGATTTCCCAGATGTATGTTTTCCAAAGTCCTTTAATAGGTTTTCTCGCTCAGGATCACCAGTTGCGAAGTATAAACTAATCTTGGCTTTTCGGGGTGAAAAGCCTACTAATGGCGCATCCCCTTCATGACCAGATGCATATTTATAATGATATGTACCAAATCCAATTATACTTGGACCCCACATTTTTGCTGGATAACCAGTTGTTTCAGTAAATATATCTAGCAACTGATATGCGTCTTCTCGTTTTTTTAGGCTGTCAACATTTTCAATAAACTCGATTACACTATTGTTGGTTTCTGTTGTTTTGAGTTTGTACATAAAAGAATCCCCCCTTTTTAGATATAGGTTTTATCGCATATTTCATTATAATACATAGTTTGAATCAAAGTTACAGAATCTCTTGTATTCTTAAAAGAAATAAAAACTTTTGAATAAAAATTTAATTTCTATTTTCATCAAAAAATAACACAAAATTATTTCATTTCATCTAACTTCTCTTTTTTTCTAAGTAAATCGGTTTTTGTTATATCTCTAGAAATAATAAATAAAAATGAGTTAACCAAGACTAAAATGACATCTATACAAATGACCCAAGAATCACTTTTTATAAAAGAATTAGTCATAACCAATATTAATAAGCTAATTCCTGAAATGAAACGTATTTTGTTTTGTCCTATTTTCAACATAAAACCATCTCCTTTTCACTATATTACAATATTCTTGTTGTATTTAATATATATCAAATTATAAACAGGTAATGAATGCATTAAATGTAACCTTTTATCCCGAATAAACGAGAAGGAATATCCTCACCTCAAGATGCAGAGAGAAACAAGGAAGTTGGGTGGAAGATCGACTACACGTAAAAGCCCGATTGGTTCAACTAACCAACAGTTGGGGATGAAGACCTCCCTACTGTTGGAAGTTTCACTTTATTTTGATACCCCAAAAATATTCTTGAAATAAGGAGAAACTTCCAATAAAACCATTGTATGACGAGAGAGAAAATACAAAATCTATAAAGGAACCATATAAAAAGAGGATGTGAAACAAAGTGGGAAAAACAAAAGCGTTAGGATCAGCGAAACATAAAGGGAATCAAACTCAGTGCCATACATCTTCTAAAAAAGGGCGTAATGCTCAAAACGCAGGACAACGCAGTCACTAAAAAATACTTCTGTCTCCCTTTCTTTTTCTATATAATATAAAGAAAGGGAGTGTAAGCTTATATATGAACAAATGGATACTATTTATTATCTTATTATTTCCACCCTTATGCATTGTGTATATGACATATCGAATGAAAAAAGTTGCTTATGAAAAAGTAAGTGATAACGCTCCATATGTATTAATTTTAGGTGCAAAATTATTTGGGGATAAACCTTCTTTATCTCTTCAAAATCGGTTAGATGTAGCTTTAATGTATTTAAATTCTCATCCGGAAACAAAAGTAATTGTATCTGGAGGACAAGGTGAAGATGAGGATATTCCTGAGGCTCACAGCATGCGAAATTATTTAATACAACATGGAATTGAAGATGGACGTATTTTCATTGAAGATCGCTCGACAAGTACTTATGAAAATCTAAAGTTTAGCATGGAATTATATCATGTAACGCACGCGGTGGTTGTAAGTAATACATATCATCTATATCGAACAAAAATTATTGCTAAACGTTTAGGTATGCAAATGGAATCACTTGCAGCACCAACGCCAAAGCGCTCAAAGAAGAAAGCTTATATACGTGAGTATGCAGCAATTATTAAAACAATATTATTCGATCATTAGAGCTCAAGTAAGGGCTCTTTTTTCATGAATAAAAAGCGTATCATTTGAAAAGAAGATAAGATTCTATCAGAATGAAAGAAATGATAATAAGGGAGTTGTATTTGTGATTCGATTTGAACACGTTTCAAAGGTGTACAATGGAACGAAAGTGGTAGACTCGTTGCATTTAGAAATTAAAAAAGGGGAGTTTTTTGTCCTCATAGGTCCGAGTGGTTGCGGAAAGACGACCACGATGAAAATGATTAATCGTTTAATTGAAACGACAGAAGGCTCAATTTCTATCGACGGAAAAGATATTCAAGAATACAATATTCATGAATTACGTTGGGACATTGGGTACGTTCTGCAACAGATTGCCTTGTTTCCTCATATGACAATTGCCGAAAATATTGCGATTGTACCTGAAATGAGAAAATGGAGTAAAGAAAAAGTTCGGGAGCGTGTGGATGAGTTACTTGATATGGTTGGATTAGATCCAGATGTGTACAGAAATCGTATGCCTGATGAATTATCTGGTGGACAAAAGCAGCGTGTAGGAGTTGTAAGAGCACTAGCTGCCAACCCGAAAATTGTTCTGATGGATGAACCATTTAGTGCGCTAGATCCATTAAGCCGAGAACAGTTGCAAAAGGATATTGTAAAATTACAGAAAAAAATCCAAAAAACCATTGTGTTCGTGACACATGATATGCAAGAAGCGTTAACACTTGGTGACCGAATTTGTGTGATGAAAAAAGGGAAGATCGTTCAATTAGATACACCAGAAGGAATCATACATAGTCCCGTAAATGATTTTGTAGAAGAATTTATTGGAAATCGTGTGCGCCCTTGGTATGAAGGAAAGAGCATTGAAGATGTGTTGCCATTTGTGAGTGATAAACAAGTAGAAAATGATGTTATACCTCTATCGACAAATGCTTCACTGCAAGAAGCTTTGATTCGTTTGGAAGCAGAAGAAGCTGTTCCAATTGAAAGAGATGGACAATGCATTGGGACATTAACAAGCCGTCATATTGTGGCATATTTGACTGGACAAATGAAGGAGATGGGGTAAATCGTGTCTGCATTATTACAAACGTTTCAAGAACGAAAGTTAGAATTACTTCGCGCTCTTATTGAACACCTTCAAATTTCACTTATTTCTTTATTTTTTGCAGTAATGATTGCCGTTCCGCTAGGCATTTTGTTAACGCGTCGAGAGAGAATTGCTGAATTCATTATAGGAACATCTGCAGTTATGCAAACAATTCCTTCATTGGCTTTACTAGGGCTTTTAATTCCCCTAGTTGGTATTGGAAAGGTGCCAGCAATTATCGCGTTAGTTGTATACGCGTTATTGCCAATTTTACGAAATACATATACGGGAATCCGTAAGTTAGATCCATCGCTTATTGAAGCAGCAAGAGCGATGGGAATGAACAGTTTTCGAAGATTATGGAGAATAGAACTTCCACTCGCATTACCGATTATAATGGCTGGAATTCGTACAGCGATGGTACTAATTGTCGGAACAGCTACGTTAGCTGCTTTAATAGGGGCTGGGGGGCTTGGAAAACTTATTTTACTCGGTATAGATCGAAATGATCATGCTCTTATCGTATTAGGGGCTGTACCAGCCGCATTGTTAGCTTTATTCTTTGACGGTGTACTTCGGATGTTTGAAAGCACTAGACGATCTCCTAAGCGATTTATAATGGCAATATGTATCATTGTGGTTGTTATAGCTGCACCATTTTTAGTGAATACGCAAAAGAAGGATATCGTAATTGCTGGGAAGCTTGGGTCTGAACCGGAAATTTTAATGCAAATGTATAAACAACTGATCGAACAAGATACTGATTTATCTGTAGAGCTTAAACCTGGGCTTGGGAAAACAGCATTTGTTTTTGAAGCTTTAAAATCGGGAGAAATTGATATGTACCCTGAATTCTCAGGGACTGCATTATCTACTTTTGTAAAAGAAGAACCAAAGAGTACAAATCGCAAAGAGGTATATGAACAAGCCCGCCAGGGGATGGAAAAGAAATATCAAATGGTGATGCTAAAGCCGATGGAATATAACAATACATATGCGCTTGCAATGCCAAGAGATATTGCAGAGCAATATAATGTAAAAACAATTTCAGATTTACGAAATGTTGCAGCAAATGTTAAGGCTGGATTTACATTAGAATTTGCAGATCGGGAAGATGGATATAAAGGGATGCAAAAGGTATATAACTTCCAGTTTCCAAATGTTAAAACGATGGAACCGAAGTTACGTTATAGCGCAATAGAATCTGGTGATGTTACTGTCATTGATGCTTATTCTACGGATAGTGAACTTGAGCAATATGAACTGCAAGTACTAGAAGATGATAAAGGATTGTTTCCACCGTATCAAGGAGCTCCATTGTTAAGAAAAGAGACACTTGAAAAGTATCCTGAACTTGAGAAGACATTAAATAAACTTGCTGGGAAAATATCAGATGAAGATATGAGAAAAATGAATTATGAAGTAAATGTAAATGGTAAAAGTGCAGAAAAAGTAGCGAGGCAATTTTTAGAAAAAGAGGAGTTAATTCATTAATATTTACAAGAAATATACAATTTAATGATTGAAAATCGACCGTTCGTAATAAAATGAACGGTTTTTTTGTGCATACTTATACATTTTTTCAAAAAAGTATTCCCTTTTTGCTGATTTTCTTTTAGAATAAGTAATGTTTTCCTGAAAAAATATAATAGAAACGTCTATTAGAGAAAAAGGTGACTTTAATAGTTGAATGGATAAACATAACACCTAGAATGACAGATGGGGTGGTACCAATAGAAAAGAAATTAGGATTTTTTCCATTAATTGCATTAGTAGTAGGAACAATGGTTGGCGGGGGTGTTTTTAGTTTACCGCATGATTTAGCAGTAGGCGCAAATAGTGGCGCAACGATAATTGGATGGTGTATTACGGCAATGGGAATGATTCCGCTTGCACTTGTATACCAAACGTTAGCAAAACAAAAACCAGAACTTGAAGGTGGGATTTATAGTTATGCACGTGCAGGGTTTGGTGAATATGTCGGTTTTAATAGTGCATGGGGCTACTGGCTTGCAGGGATTTTAGGAAACGTAGCTACGATTATGTTATTGTTTAGTACACTTGGATATTTTTTCCCTATTTTTAAAGGAGGAAACAACGTTGCATCCATCGTTGGTGCATCTCTATTATTATGGACACTTCACTTCCTTATTTTAATTGGAATTCGTGAAGCGTCTATTATGAACTTTATTGCAACAATTGGAAAACTTGTTCCGATTTTATTATTTATTGTCGTTATGATTACAGCGTTTCGCTGGGATACATTTACACATGATTTTTGGGGAGAGGGAAGTATTTCTATTTCTTCTGTCCTTGGTCAAGTGAAAAATACGATGCTTGTTACACTTTGGGTATTTATTGGTGTAGAAGGGGCAGTCGTATTATCTGGAAGGGCAAAAAACAGCAGGGATGTTGGAAAAGCAACGGTTGTTGGATTGATTTTAGTTATGTCCATCTATATTTTAATTTCAGTTCTTTCCATGGGAGCTATGACAAGACAAGAGCTTTCCGTGCTAGAAACGCCGTCAATGGGCCATGTATTAGAGCATGTTGTTGGACCATGGGGTGCAATTGCAATTAATATCGGATTGGTTGCTTCACTTATTGGGACATTAATTGGTTGGTTCTTACTCGTTTCTGAAATTTCACACGTAGCAGGGAAAGATGGCGTATTTCCAAAAGTATTTACGAAGACAAATAAAAAGCAGACACCACATGTTGCATTATGGATTTCAAATGGTGTGGCACAGACTTTGTTTATTATTGTATTGTTTTCGGAATCAACGTATCAAATGATGTATTTTATCGCATCTACATCTATTTTACTTCCGTACTTATTATCAGCACTTTATCAGTTGAAATTAGTTGTAACGAAGGAATTGAAAAGGGCAAGGCTGAAAAATGGAGTACTGGCTTTAATTGCCGCATTATACTCTGTATGGCTGATTTATGCAGCAGGTTTAAAAAACTTATTACTTGTCTCAATCGTATATGGTATTGGACTTGTTGTTTATGTGTTTGCTCGAAAGGAAAAAGGAAATCGCTGTTTTTCTGGCATGGAGAGATATGTCATGGTTGTAATCGTGATTGCAGCGGCAGTATCGCTTTATATGCTTGTAACAGGTAATATAGAAATGTAAAAAAGTCCTTCTGAAGGACTTTTTTCTTTGTATACAAGGAATTTTAGTTTATTTACAGAATATCTAATATATAAGATGTTTAGGAGGGATGAGAATGGAAGAAAAAGAGCAGCTGTTAAGAATTGTGGAATTAGCAAGTGATTTACGAAAAGTATTAGTGCAAGAATCATTTTTTAATCATCATCCCGAACTACGTGGAGTAATTGAGAATTTAGCTAGTTCTGTTGAGACCTTAGCAAGCCTGCAGCAGAATAAAGATGAAAATGCGGAGGATAAATTACGATACGTACTTGCTAAAATGAAAATTTCTTACAATGCGATTATGCAGGAGAAAAAAGCTTTTCCTTCTCAAATATAAATTTTATTTTTTATAACCTGACGGAGTACGTCGGGTTTTTTTGTTTCTAGTTTTCATTTGCAGTTCATACAATAAAAATAGTATGAAAAAAAGAAGGTGAGTATAGTGAAGCTACATAAAGCTCTCCACCCAAGTTTTATAAAACGGATGTATCATATGAGGTTTCTTGGGAAATTTGTTGAAAGTCAGGAGGAGAATAAAGATACTTTTTCTGTACAATGTCTTTCACAAATCCCATCTGTTTTGAAATCACAATTTGAAAATGAAACGTATTTGTTTGAAGGGCTATATGCCAACAAAAAAAATGAGAGAATATTTGCGGATTTAAAGAAAAAAGGGTTAGAAAGACAAATAGTATTGTTTCGACTTTATTATGAAAGAGGGCATTTGTACGTTGAATTAATATGTACAGAGCAACGGGAAATTGCGAATGCATATAAAATCATCCCATCGCCAAGATTAGCCGGGTATAAAAAGAGAGAGTCGTTAGAGCGAAAACTAGGGAATGGATTTTTATCTTTTCTTATTCCTAAATTTCCACACGACTTTGAAGTACCACAGTTGTTATGGTGTGAAGGAAGATTATATGGGAATTTATCTTTAAAATCATCCATTAGTTCAATCGCGTATTGCGAACAAAAAAAAGAATGTAAATATATCGAAATGGATGATTGGACCAAATATATAGAAGTGAAAGCGGATGATCATTTGTATTTTGTTCGAGAAAATATGTATGATCAGCTTCTAAAGAAAATTCTAGAAGAGGGAAAAAAGGTGGAAGTAGTGGACATAAAAGTGCAAAAAGAAGAAACAGAATGGAATGAGCGTGAATCTACATTTATACAATATGTACAGGATGTCATCAATAATAAAGACTTGTATTTAGATGCAACGGATATTTTTAATTTTCATATTAGTGTAAAAACAAATCTATTAACAATTCTTGCTGGAATCCCAGGAATCGGAAAATCACGTTTGGTGCAGGCATATGCAGAAGCATTAGGATTAACATATGGGGAAGAATTGTTATGGATTCCGATTTCTCCATCTTATCAAGAACCACACGATATACTAGGCTATCTTCATCCAAATGGAACATATATCGAGAGTGAAACGAAATTAATTCGAACATTATTAAAAGCGAATGAGAATCCGAATCAACTTTATATGATTGTATTTGATGAAATGAATATGTCACATATTGAGCATTGGTTTACACCATTTTTATCTATTCTTCAATTAGAAAAGAAAAATCGTATTCTTTCTTTATATGAGGAACGGACTGGGATAGAGAATGAAGTTCCATCCAAAATTGAAATTGGTGAAAATATTATTTTTATCGGGACTGTGAATTTTGATGAAACAACGAAAGAGTTATCGGATCGCTTATTAGATCGGGCAAATCTCATTACGCTTCAAAAAATTCCATTTTGTGAAATAAATCTGCAGCAAAATAAAGGGACACAAATTCCGCCCTTACAAGTGACAACCGGAGAATTTCGTCTAAATTGGTTACGAAATAAAGAGATGATGGATGTGTTTTCGGAAGAAGAATTAGAGTTATTAGATAAATTACATGATTTAATATCATCACATGACGCATCGAAAGGCGTTTCTTTTCGATGTGCTGCTGCGATTGCAACTTATTTGCAAAACATTCCCCAAAAAGATACTCAATCATATATGATTAGCCGAGAAGAAGGTTTTGATTTACAAGTGAAACAACGTATTTTAACAAAATTACGAGGTACGGAGGTGACAATTGGTTCACTTCTTCGTGATGATGAGAAAAAAGGACGATCGTTAGTAGCGTTATTACAATCTCCACTTGCAAATTGTGTCTCCGCATTCGAACATTCTCTAGCTTATATAAGGCAAAAACGGCGTGAATTGGAGTTGTATGGGTATGCAAAATGAGGAGCAGCACGAGACGGAAATTGTAGACACAAATGATAAGCTCCCGTTTGTATTAAAATTAATTATTGGAACAGAGGGAAAGGGAGACTTTGTATTTCTGAATCGCCTTTGTAAATACACGACAACAATGACACATTGTGTTTATAAAGTACAAGAATTAAAAGCATTACGTTTGATGTTACATTATCAAAAACCAGTCCGTGTCACTTTTGTATGGAATAAAGTGTATGAAGGGCAAAAGGGTAAGAAAGAATGGCAATATGAATTGCATGAAAAAAAACAAAAAGTATTATTATATGAACATGGAAAAACAGACTTTTTTTATCCATGGCGCTGCGGCTTGTATCATTTCGAGGTGCAAGTGGAAGAAGATGTATATTATGGAGCGTTTCAAATTGTCCCCAAAAATTTTTTGGATGATCAATTTGAAATGATTCAAAATTATGTAAAATCAATTTTAAGTGAAATTATGTTAGACCGTGGTTATTATAAAAAGACATTTTCAACACTAATTGATATTGAAGATTCTTCTTATTTAATGTTACTTCGCATGCTACCACAAAAAATGAAAAAAATAAAACAGCTATATAAAAAAGTTGAAGAGAACACGAAGTATATAGATAGATATGATTGGGAGGTACGAGAACGAAAAGCAACGATGAAAAGTGTAATAATGAGGGAGAAAAAGCTTACTGCTAAGTATTATAATCGTAGATTTATCGAACAAACAAATAGTTTAGAGAATGCCTTTCTAAAATTTACAACGAAACAATTTTATCAATATTTGCTTGAAGCTCAGGCTTTCTTACACAAAACAATTGAAATACTAGAAGGAACAATACAGACCAAAAAAGAGGAATTCCAATCTGTGAAAATAATTATGCATACTATTGAAAGAAATGGATCTGTAACGGACAGGGAGAAGCAAAAATATCGAAATATTCATTTGTTAAAAGAGGCAGACTTGCGGAAAGCATCTGTGAAAATACAAGAGTATAAAATTTTAAATCATATTGTACACCAAGCTATACTGTACTTTCAAAATTTGTTGAATTCTTCATTTTGGAGAGGGATTTCTGAAAAAACAAATATAACTATGCATGCTTTACCTGTTACACATCGGCAATTATTATATCATTTAGAATTTCTACCACGTTATAATCAACAATCTCCAGCATTATTATTTGTTTATAAACCAACATTTTTAGTGTATGAGTATTATGCATTTTTCATCATCATTTCTATATTGCAACAATTAAAATTTAAAGATGATATTCCACTTCTCGAACAAATTCAAACTTATTTTTACTTAGATGGTTTACAAGACGGTACGACAATTGTTTTAAATCGTGAAAATATCCAAATACATGTAGCGTTTAATGACCTTATTGAAACACATCCACTCATTGCACTTAGTAAAGGTAGCCATTTTTATAATGGAGAGGACACGAAAAAACCAGACATTCGTTTAGATTGTTATGTGAAACAAGGAGAGCGCTATGAGTACCAGTCTTCTATTATTATTGAAGTGAAATATAGCCCCATGTTTAATATTTTTCAGCCCGTAGGCAATACAAAAGCAACAGAACAGATGTATAAATATTGGTCTATTAAATATGTAGAAGAACAGGATGGAAAACATATTTTTCACCGAAGGGCGATCCATGAAGTGATTTGTGTATACCCAGGCAGTCATATGCATGGGAAGAAAATAGAAGCAGGTTGCGGAATCTTTCTGCAATTATATCCATATAAAACAAAGCAAGGAGAAGAAAAATTAGCTGGAAATCATGGTCTTGTGCAAATTTTTGAGAAATGGCTAAAAACGGTAGTAACATAAAAAGACGGCATTGAAAAAGGGATTATTTTGAAAAAATAACGTGCATTGTCTCGGTATGTTGAAAAAATAAAGGGGTTCGTCGCCTGTAATAGTGGGTAATGGGCTCCTATTTCTTATAAAGTGGACTTTTTATGTAGGTGAAGTGAATTTGTGTATTTTATATGAAATGTTAAACATACACTTTATAAGTAAAGAGAGTCTAGCATAAATATAAAGCATCTTTTATTCTTGTAAAAATTTTTTATAAGTCTAAAACTTGAATAGGAGAAGATTTTATTTTATAGAATATGTAATGAAGTAGTGAATAGTTTTAGGTTGCATACGAAGGTTTGTTCTTATATGATAGATAGTGAAAGCGTTATCAAAAATTAGAACGGCGATGGGAAAGGCGGGGAAATATGTTCCAGCGTGTTCAAACAAAGGAAGAACATTTTTGGTTCGAGCAACTGTGGGGAGATTTTTGTGAAGAGAGAGATTTAATGTTTGTAGAGCGTAATTTAAATCCATCACGATTTTTATTAATAGAAGGCGGGCAATATATCGGTACAGTAGAATGTATTCGATATACGACACCTGAACAATCTAATTCTGAGTTTTTTTATCCATTTTCTAAAAATGAGTTGGTGAAAGGATTAAAAAATGTTTATGAAATTGGAAAGTTAAGCATTGCGAAAACGTCGCGTGGAAGAGGGCATTTCAAAAGGTTAACAGCTATTTTATTTATACATGCTTTGGAAATGAAAGCTGAGTGGTATATTGCTGTTGTTACAAAAAGAATGTATATGTATTTACTTACACTAGGGTTTCCAATTGAACCGATTGATGACCCATTTCCTTTTCATGATGCATTACAGGGGGTGCCTGTTCGAATTCATGCTCGAAAAGGAGTAACGCATTTGTATTCTTTAAAAGAATTTCGGGATATTATTCAAGGGAATGCTCATGCACAGGCATTAATCAAAGAAAACAGTAAAAACATTATGTTAACAAGGTGAAGTGTCACAAATTTTTACAAATTATTGTGATTGATATCACATCCTTTTTTCTTCATGTATATTACGCTTTAGTTGTAATGATTGATTAGGAGAGGGTGGGATGATATGTTTTGCTATCAATGTGAACAAACGCCAACAGGCGGATGTAAAGTAATGGGTGTTTGCGGGAAGAATGAAACAATTGCGAGTTTACAAGATACAATTGTGTTTGGATTAAAAGGAATTGCGGCTTATCGTACCCATGCTGCACAGCTTGGGTATACAGATCAGTTTGTGGACGCTACGACTCATGAAGCGTTATATATGACATTAACAAATTCTAACTTTAATGAACAAGAACATATTGATATGGCTATGAAAGTTGGGAAATCAGCTTTACGGATAATGGAACTGTTAGATGAGGCACATACGAATTATTTTGGTGTTCCAGAGCCTGTTCAAATTACACAAAACCGTGTAGAAGGTAAGGCAATTGTTGTTACTGGCCATAATCTATTTGCATTAGAGGAATTATTAAGGCAAACAGAAGGAAAAGGAATTAATATTTATACTCATTCGGAAATGCTACCAGCGCATGGGTATCCACAGCTAAAAAAATATAAACATTTAAAAGGAAATATTGGTAAGGCATGGTATGATCAGCGACGCCTCTTTGAAAAGTTTACTGGTGCAATATTGGCTACAACGAACTGTGTTATGCCAATTAAAGGATCGTATTCTGATCGCTTCTTTTCATATGATATTGCAGGCCTTGAGGGTGTACAGAAAATTGAAAATGATGATTTTGCACCATTGATTCATAAAGCGCTAGAACTTCCAGAAGTACATATGGAGTCGGATGAACAGCTGGTAACAGGTTTTCATCATAATACAGTATTATCATTAGCACCAGAAATCATTCAGGCGGTAAGAGAAGGGAAAATTAAGCGTTTCTTTGTTATCGCAGGTTGTGATGCACCAGGTAAAGGTGGAGAGTACTATCGTGAATTAGCAATGTCACTTCCGCAAGAAACAGTTATATTAACGACATCGTGCGGGAAATTCCGCTTTAATGATGTGAATTATGGTGTTGTGCCAGGTACGGAAATTCCACGTTACATTGACTTAGGGCAATGTAATAATTCTATATCTACAATAAAAATAGCAGCTGCTTTAGCTGATGCTTTTCAATGTGAAGTGAATGAATTGCCAGTTAGTATTGTTTTATCGTGGTTTGAACAAAAAGCGGTTGCGATTTTACTTGGGTTATTTAGTCTCGGGATTCAAGATATTCGTATTGGACCAAAGGCACCTGAATTTATTTCACCTGGTGTGCTTGATGTATTACAAGAAACGTTTGGTTTAAAACTTATTACAACTGCAGCAGAAGATATGAATATGATGTTATCGTAACAAAAAGGATGTCTTGTAATGAGACATCCTTTTTGTATAAAGTGAACTTTCCATCAGTGGAGCGCTTTATTCTTCGCACCGATAAGAATAAGTAAAAAAGCGCATGAAAATTGACCGGGGGGAGTCAATTTTCATGCGCGAACACACGATTGGGAAAGAACTAAAATCCGAATATACTTAAAATCATTTTACGACGTTTCGGCTTTTCTTCTCGTTCATATGTTGGCGTGATATCAGGTGTAATGTATATTTGTTCTTTTTTCTCAAGGGCAGCTTCTAATTTTTGAATTCTATCCATCATTTCTTCCATTTCTCTGCGATGTTGTAGCAATTGGTAATTGACGACATCATCTGCTTTATCATGCAGTTGTTCTTCTATACGATTTAAACGGTGTGTAATTGTATTTAATTGTGTAACAAGTTGATCAAAATCAATTGATGGTTCTACTTGTGAAATGGTAGCTGGGGATGAAGGTTGTTCTATTTGAGAACGATGAAACTCTAACATTGTATCTAAGTCGTCTTGAGTAAAAATAAAATGACCGTATTTGTTTTTTTCTATGTTGAGATTCAATTGTTGTGCAATCCGAACCACTGCCTTTGGGCTAACACCTAACTTTTTCGCAATAATGGGTGTTTTATATTCCAAGGTAAATCCCTCCTATATATATCCTGTTGAATGATTTCGAGGTACTAAGCCTCTTCCCTGCATGGATGACAAAAGAAGTGAGGAATCGGCAAAGAAAGTGTTTTTTCACGAAAATTAGTTTTTTAACATATAAATATTTCTAAAAAGAGAAAAAAATGTCTCTTTTTAGAAATTACTCCTGTTTGACGGAAAGAAGATAATTAGATTATCATAAATATAAATATCCTCTTTATGTATGCATATAATGTATAAAAAGGTGATAGCGAATGTAGAAACTTGTAAGATGATAAGAAGAGCTTTTTCGTTTGAATAAATTTAGTAGGAGGTGGCTTCCTTGCTTACAGGGTAAGTAAGGAAACGTATTTGGACATATATAGTATAAGTATGGTGATTGTTTTGATTGCCTTAACTGCATTTTTCGTTGCGGCTGAATTTGCAATTGTGAAAGTAAGAAGTTCACGCATCGATTTTTTAATTGCAGAAGGGAATAAACGTGCAGCTTCTGTGAAAACAGTCATTACAAACTTAGACGAGTATTTATCAGCTTGTCAATTAGGGATTACAGTTACAGCTCTTGGACTTGGATGGTTAGGAAAACCGGCGATAAAGCACATGTTTGACTCGCTTTTTGCAAGATGGGAAGTGCCTCCCCAGGTTGCTGATGTTTTAGCTGTGACTCTAGTGTTTATGTTCATTACTTTTTTCCATGTTGTTGTGGGAGAATTAGCACCCAAAACATTGGCAATTCAAAAAGCAGAACAAGTGAGCTTACTTGTTGTGAAACCGCTTATTTTCTTTTATCGAATTGCTTTTCCATTCATATGGCTTTTAAATGGTTCAGCTCGATATGTAACAAAAATATTCGGTTTACAGACTGCAAAAGAGCACGAGGGAGTCCATTCAGAAGAAGAATTACGGTTATTAGTGTCAGAAAGCTATAAGAATGGAGAAATTAATCAATCTGAATTTAAATATGTAAATAAAATTTTTGAATTTGATGATCGTATTGCAAAAGAAATTATGGTCCCGCGGACAGAAATGCACATTTTAGATAAAGATATGTCTGTTAAAGAAGCATTGCAAAAAATGTCCAATGAGAAATATACAAGATACCCAGTTGTTGATGGGGATAAGGATCATGTTATTGGTTTTGTAAACTTTAAAGATATTTTCACAGATTTTGTGAAACATGGTGCTTTTAGTAAAGAAACAGTGCAGCAGTATATTCGCCCCATTATACTTGTCATTGAATCGATAGCAGTTCATGATTTATTTCTAAAAATGCAACGAGAGCGTACACATATTGCTATATTAATTGATGAATATGGTGGGACATCAGGTCTTGTAACGGTTGAAGATATATTAGAGGAAATTGTTGGTGATATTCAAGATGAATTTGATATAGATGAAAAACCAGAAATTCAACATATTAGTGAAACGAAAACAATTCTTGAAGGAAAAGTACTTGTTAGCGAAGTAAATACATTATTAGGTTTATCAATTGATGATGATGACGTTGATACAATAGGTGGATGGATTTTAACAAAGCACTTAGAAATCTCAGAAGGTGACATTGTTGAAATTGAAGATTATAATTTTTGTGTTAAGGAATTGGATGGTCACTACATTAAGCAAATAGAAGTGACAAAGCGAGTAGTTCCCATTCTAATTTCAGAAACCGAGCAGCCAATATCATTACAGGAACAGGTAAGTTCTTAAAAAATACCAAAAGGTACACTTGCTGTTTAAGCAAGTGTACCTTTTGGTTATAGTGTATTATTCCATCTCTTGTTTAAAAATAGTATCTTCAACATAAATTTGTTCTTTATCTACCGCTGTACTGTGTGCAAGAACTAAACCAATTGGTGTATGTGTACCTTTATTTTGAACGATTGTAAAAGGTACATTTTTTTCGTTTGCTAATTTAATGTATTTTGATAAATGTGGGTAAGAGATGCTGCCGTTTACAAATAACTGTAATGATTGAGAAGTGCGCATACTGTTAGCTACTTCAGTATAAACGTTGCTTTGCATCACTTGACCGATCGTTAAAGCGATTTCTACACGCTCACGCAATGTGTTTAAGTACATATTGCGTTCTTCTGGTTTGTTTTGCTTTTGGCCATGAATGCCTTCTTGGAGATAATCATCCACATTTTTATTTACCATATTTTTCACACCTTTCATATCTTATTGTACGCAAGAAATGAAAAGTATGCAAAAAAAGTCATTTCAAATACCATATTCAAATTAACTTTATCAACAGAAATTAACAAAATGTGACAACAATCTCTTAACGAAATCTGTTTTTTGTGTTAATATTCAAAATATATAGGGTATTCGTCGCATGGAAATGGAGGAAATGGGGGTTTTTCCAATCGATAAGGATATTAAAGAAGTATTTTGTTCGCACTTGAAAAACAATAGGCATCAATTCGTAGAGAACTGGAAAAACAAAATGATAATCTCCGAAGAAGATCCATTTAAACAAGAAGTAACACGAAACGGTGAGAATGTATTAGAGTTAATTGTCGAACTTATTATGGAAGAAAGGGATATAACTCTTCTACAACCGTTATGTGAAAAAATGGCAATTGAGCGGGCGGGGGCAGACGCAAATATTGGAGATTTTGTTTATAACGCGAATGTAGGAAGAAATGAACTATTTGAAGCAATGTGCGAATTAGATGTAAAGGCTCGTGAGCTAAAACCAATTATAACAAAAATACATACTTGTTTTGACAGATTGATTTATTATACGGTTTTAAAATATTCGGAAATTATATCGAGAAATTTAGAAGAAAAACAGCAATATATAAATGAAACACATAAAGAAAGGTTGACGATTTTAGGACAAATGTCAGCTAGTTTTGTTCATGAGTTTCGAAATCCATTAACCTCAATTATGGGGTTTGTGAAATTATTGAAATTAGATCATCCGAATTTATCATATTTGGATATTATTTCACATGAATTGGATCAATTAAATTTTCGTATTTCGCAATTTTTACTCGTTTCAAAAAAAGAAATGTGGAATGAGTCTGAGCGATTTTGGCTAAATGATTTGTTTCATGAAATTATTCATTTCTTATATCCAAGTTTAGTTAATACGAATGTTTCAATTGAAAAAAACTTACCGTATCCTATTTCATTTATGGGATACCGTAGTGAAGTGAGACAAGTTTTTCTAAATATTTTAATGAACTCAATCGATGCTCTCGAAGTGATTAAAGAAAATCGTAAAATTATTATCGATGTATGTGAAGAGGAAGAAAGGATTCATATCGTTATTAAAAATAATGGCCCAATGATCCCAGCAGAAAGTATTGAAACGATTTTTGAACCATTTGTCACGACAAAGAAATTAGGAACGGGTATCGGTTTATTTGTATGTAAACAAATTGTTGAGAAGCATAATGGATTAATTACATGTCACTCTAATACAGAATGGACAGAATTTCAAATTTCATTTCAAAAGTAAAGAGAAAAAATTCTACACCAACGGGGATGGTGTAGAATTTCTAATTTGTAAGAATCACTGCTTCTAACTTTGGAGATTGATTCGAATAGCCTACTAATGAGAATGTATAAATTGTGTTTGGCTCTACTTTGACATCTGGAATGGTTATAAGAACCTCTTTAGTATCAGCAAGAGAGATCTCAATATCAGCTGTTCCAGGGCTCACCTGTAAATAATCTGTTATTTGTTTAAATAAGACATTTTCAAATAAATGATCCCCACCTTTTATAGATATGTGAACAGCAGGAGTATCAGGTGAAAAATGTGAAAACCTTATTTTTGCTTGACCAGATTGTAAAGGTGTATTATCAAGCATTGGTTGCAATTGTATATGTGTATCAGTACTAATTGCTGCAAGCGTATAGGAGTGGTTGCCCATCATAGGAACAAGTGCTGAGAAAATAGGTGTTTCGCTACCAACAGGAACAAGATCAACTCGGTACTGCCCTTGAGCTAAAGACAAATAAGGGCTGTATTGTTTGAAAGAAATGTTTTTAATTACCTTCTGTCCGTTTACTAAAAAATCAATAGCTGGTGTATGAGGAGAAGCGTGAAATATTCTCATATAGGATGGCAATGTTGCCTCTTGAGAATCACGTTTTTCATACGCATATACGAGTTTGGTAATCGCACTATGATATTTCATATATAATTCCATGTATTTTTTGGGATTGGTATATTGATAGTAACGAGCAAGTTGTTCATACAGGACTGCTTCTTGTCCATATTTTTCAATTTCAGGTTGAGCCATGTAAATTCCTCCTTTTTTATCACTATCACTATATGCATTTCGGAAACGAGCTTATGCAACAAAAATGATTCGGAAAATGAAAACGGGACCGGATGTTGTATGTGATGTCATACATTTTACGCATATAAAAATCTCTAGCTGAGCTAGGGATTTTTTGATTTATAGGCAAACGCACATACAAAGTGATAGTTGGCCTACATAATTTATTAAGGAAAATTAATTTTTAAGTGGCGGAGGGAGTGAAACAAATTATGTGGGGATATGGATATCCTGGTAGTTACTGTGGATACGGTTATGGCGGCGGAGGTTGCGGTACAGGTTCTGGATTTGCGTTGGTTGTTGTATTATTTATTTTACTAATCATTATTGGGGCATGTTGGGTTCGATAATCACCGATAAAGGGCGTCATGCTGAACTGGTTAATGATCGTTAATCGGTTCCTTCTTTTTTATTTTCATATAAACTCGTAGTTCAAATATCAGTTGGAACACGAGGTCTTGCGACATTTTAACACAAAAGAATAAATGTAGAAGTTGCAGTGGGATAAACTAACGATGGTAAAGGTTACCAGAAGCTGTGAAATTAATTGTTAAATATGTACTTAAAAATTTGAAATTACATTGAATGGAAGTATGTGTAAGATTACATAAGGTTGTATCTATGTTGCACATTAGGGTAGAGCCTTACTGCTCGCGAATAACGAGATAAAGAAGGGATAGCTAAAAAAGTTAATGGAAATGAAACATAAGAGGAGCGTTAGGTGTTTGCAATAAAAAATGAAAAGGATTAAATATAATACTTGTAAAAAAATAAAATATCAAAAAGAATCTTCCTGCCCTTTCTTAGGTAAATCGTACAGAAAGGACAGGAAGAAAAATGGTTTATACTATAATCAAATATATCTATTGATTTTGTATACGTTGTTCTGTATCAACATCGAAAAAGTGTGCTTTCGTTAAACTAAAAGCTAATGGAAGCTTATCGGTAGCTTTAATTTCTGAACGAGCGTTGATTCGTGCAACAAAGTTTTGACTTGCAAGTTTTCCATGAATCATCGTCTCAGCACCTAATAATTCAGCGACTTCAACTGTAATTTCGACAGTTGATTCAGGAGAAGATTGAAGAACAATTGGTTCATCATGAATGTCTTCGGGACGAATACCGAGTATGATTTCTTTTCCATTATATCCTTTTTTCTTTAATGATTTTAGTTGGCCATCTGGTATTCTAAAACGAATGTTTTCGATATGAAAATAGTTATCTTTTAATGTTCCAGTAAAGAAATTCATAGCTGGAGAACCAATGAATCCACCAACAAAAATGTTTTCAGGAGCATCATATACTTCTTTTGGCGTACCAACTTGCTGGATGACACCATCTTTCATAACAACAAGGCGTGATGCCATTGTCATTGCTTCTGTTTGATCATGTGTTACATAGATAGTAGTCGTGTTTAACCGGCGATGAAGTTTAGAGATTTCAGAACGCATACTTACGCGCAATTTTGCGTCTAAATTGGATAGAGGTTCATCCATTAAAAACACTTTTGCGTCACGAACGATAGCTCTTCCCAATGCAACACGTTGGCGTTGTCCACCTGATAATGCCTTTGGTTTTCGTTTTAAGTAATCTTCAAGTCCTAAGACTTTCGCAGCCTCTGTTACGCGGCGATTAATTTCATCTTTTGGAAGTTTGCGTAGTTTCAAGCCAAACGCCATATTATCATAAACAGACATATGTGGGTATAGTGCGTAATTTTGAAATACCATCGCAATGTCGCGATCTTTTGGCGCAACATCATTCATACGTTCTCCATCAATATAAAATGAACCATCAGAAATGTCTTCTAGACCCGCAATCATACGTAGAGTTGTTGATTTTCCGCATCCAGAAGGACCGACAAATACGATAAACTCTTTATCTTCAATATGTAAATTAAAGTCAGAAACAGCAGTTGTTTTATTATCATAAACTTTAAAAATATGATCCAATACAAGTTCTGCCAAGATTACTCACTCCTTTTTTTGAATTAATTGAATTATAAGTTTTTTTAAGAGTGTAGGTAAATTGGCAGGTTGCACAAAAAAATGATAGGTTTTTATGCAAGTTTATGAGATGCCTAAAGAAAGAAATGCCATATAAACTGCTACAGCGCCTTCAAATGTTTTGATATTAATTCCCGTTTTCTCAATGAATTTATCAATTCGATACTGCAAGGTATTGCGATGCAAATATAATTGTTTCGCTGCAAGTGATACATTTAAATTACATTGGAAGAATACTTTAACACTATCGATTAGCTCTTTGTCATTTAAAATGTGTGCTAATAATTGATACGTGTACTTTTCTCTTTCTTCTTTTGGTAATGAGATTAGTAATTGATAGGGGAGTAGTTGTTCAATGTGTGTAATTTTATTGGATAAATAGGGAGAAAGAAAAGAAAATAAATTTCGCTCCCATTGATACAGACGAGCAATTTCATTTGTTTGCGTATAGTGTCTTCCAATAAAGAAGGATAGAGATATAAAAAAATCTGCTTCTAATGTATCAAGGGCTATTTGTAATATAGATTCCGATATATCTTCTTCTAAGACGAGAACGCCTGCTTGAGAAGTTTCCCATATCGTTGTAGTGGAGAAAGAAAACATGGATTCTAAAGCATCTTGAAACTCTTCTCTTTCTACTATAGATTGATTTGTGAAAAAATGTAAGAAACGAACAGACACGATAGGAATATCCTTATTTTGATATAACGCTTCATACCAAGACTTTTCTTTTTCTGTTTTATACATTGTATCAGTATGAATGGGTGTTAAGATTGATGAAAGTAATTGACATTCCTTTTGGTGTAAGCGGGATTTACGAATCCCTACTTTGTTTCCTTCAAATAAAAACCACCTATACTCTTCAGACAATACGGCTTCATTAATCTTTATATCTTTACCGTAATATGTTTTTAATTGTTGAATCATAGGAACACTCCTTTTCTTTTTATGAGATAAATAGAATTATATTATTCAGCTATGAATAAAAACGCCTGTAAATTTTGAAAAGAATCAGAAAATTGATCGCAGAAGAAAAAATTGTAATGGAATACTCCATAACAAATGGTAATGACAACATGATATCATGTTTTAATGTGTTATTTATATAACAATATATCATGGAGAAGAATGTAGTTGCGGTGAGAAAGGGTGTTAAGTGGTGTGTAGTTCACTCCCAAATTCATTATTATTGAGGTCGTGATCACTGAACAAGGTGAATTATTTTTGAAACAACTTGAAGAAAGGTTGTAACACGCGGTGATGAACATCTATCAAAAAAGATAAATATTGTTCTAGCAGCGTTACACAATCATGTTGGGAGAGTGCTATAGATGGAGGTGCTCTGTAAGAGGAGAAACCTCATACAGAGGATTAGCAAATTTGTTTTTTCTCAGTAAAAAATATTTTGTAAAATGCAATAAAAGCATGTTTTTTAATAGAAATAAATAGATGACGAAAATTTAAAAAATAAATATATGAAAGAAACCTCCTATGATTGAGTAATCATAGGAGGTTTCTTTTTGAAAAATTTGTCTAATTTTGTTGAAAAATATGACGGCTAAACTAAATAAATAGGAAGGAAATTGACGGGAGTTTCGTCGAAGTTTACACAATGTCAGCAATTGAGCGAAGCTGATGGTATGGTGAAAAAATAATTAGGTAGTATATTTTTTAGGCATGTTTTTTATAGGGGGGAGGATTTTTTAAGAAGGATAAAAGGTTAGTCTTTTGTTGTGTTTCTGAATTTTCATTTTTTTTATTTTAATTTTTAGCAATCATTTGTATATTTTATAATAGTTTTTTGATAAATTCACTGCGCTTGCAGAGGATTCTTTTTTATGAAAGAAACGTCAATTTTCTTCATATATATATACAAATTGGAGAAATGGGGGAGCGCTATGCGCGATTACTTAATTAAGCCACTTGTTGGTCAGCCGTATCCAATGATTTCACATGGAAAAGGTGTGTACTTGTATGATCAAAATGGTAACAAATATTTTGATGGTTCGTCAGGAGCGATTACGGCAGGTATCGGACATGGCGTAACAGAGATTGCGGAAGTGATTAGAAAGCAGGCAGAGGAGATTGCTTTTGTGTATCGCTCACAGTTTACGAGCGAACCAGCTGAGAAGTTAGCAAAGAAGTTAAGCGATTTAAGTGTAGGAGATTTAAACTGGAGTTTCTTTGTGAATAGTGGTACGGAAGCAAATGAAACGGCTATGAAAATTGCGATTCAACATTTTCAAGAGCGCGGTATTCAAGGAAAACATAAAATTTTGTCACGCTGGATGAGTTATCATGGTATTACAATGGGAGCTTTATCAATGTCGGGGCATCCACTTCGTCGTCAGCGATTTGTATCTATTTTAGAAGATTACCCAACTGTACCAGCACCATATTGTTTCCGTTGTCCGGTGCAGAAAGTATATCCGACGTGTCAGCTTTCTTGCGCGACTGAGCTAGAACGAGCAATTGAGCGAATTGGTGCAGAACATATTGCGGCTTTTATAGCGGAACCGATTATTGGCGCGGCAGGCGGTGCAATTGTACCACCGAAAGAATATTATAAGGTCATTAAAGATATTTGCAGTCATTATGATATTTTATTGATTGCTGATGAAGTTATGACAGGTCTTGGACGTACTGGATCTTGGTTTGCGATGGAGCACTGGGGTGTGGAGCCGGACATCATGACGCTAGGAAAGGGACTAGGTGCTGGTTATACACCGATGGCCGCGACGGTTGTGAGTGACCGTGTGATGGAACCGATTTTAAGAGGGTCACGCTCTGTGATGAGCGGGCATACGCTTAGTGCCAATCCATTGTCAGCTGCGACAGCTTTAGCGGTTATTGAATATATGGAGAAACATAACCTGCCTGAGAAAACAGCAGAAAAAGGAGAATATTTAATAAAAGGTTTGCAAAAAGTTCAGCAGCAATCAACAATTATTGCAGATGTGCGCGGAAAAGGATTCTTGATTGGAGTAGAATTGCAACCGTTTACAAAAGCGTCTGAACTCATTTCAGTCGCGGCGAAAAATGGACTTCTTTTATATCAAGCTGTATCAGGGCAAGCAGGAAAAGAGGATAGTGCGTTGCTTATTGCACCGCCGATGACAACTACATATTCCGAGTTAGATGAATTACTTGAGATTTTTGCGAAAAGTGTGGAAGAGATGATGCAAAAAGGAGGTCACAGTGTCGTATGACAACCATTACAAATACATTTGGAAAATTAAAAGAAATTGAAGACGTTATCTCGCTATTTCATGATGATATGACGTTAATGTTTGGGGGATTTGGCGGAATTGGCTCTCCTCCATCATTAATACAGGCTATTGTAGATAAAGAAATTTCAAATTTACATTTAATCGGAAATGATACAGGGTTTCCAGATGTAGGGATTGGCCGCCTTGTAACAAAAGAGCGAGTAAAATCATTAATTACTTCACATATTGGTTCAAATCCAAATGCAGGAAGACAGTTAAATGAGGGGCGATTACATATTGAGTTTTCACCTCAGGGAACGCTAGCAGAAAGGATTCGCGCTGGTGGTGTTGGACTTGGCGGGATTCTTGTCGATGTCGGCGTAGATACGATTGTGGAGGAAGGAAAGCGAACAATTGAGATGAACGGAAAAACATATTTAGCGGAAACAGCTTTAACTGCAGAGGTATCGATTGTATATGCGAAGAAGGCGGATCCGTTTGGGAATCTTGTGTTTGATAAAAGTGCTCGTAACATGAATCCGCACGTTGCGATGGCTGGAGATATTACAATTGTTGAGGCAGAAGAAATCGTACCACTTGGGAGTTTAGATCCTGAGGAAATTGTTGTTCCAGGTGTTTTTGTAGATTATATTGTACCGTCGGAAGGAGTGAATTGGAAATGGGTATGGGAGTAGAAGTAAGAGATAAGATTGCAAGGCGTGCTGCGAAAGAGATTCAAAATGGAATGATTGTTAATTTAGGGATTGGTATTCCTTCTCTTGTACCTAACCATTTACCAGAAGATATACATGTTATGTTCCATGCGGAAAACGGCATCGTTGGAATGGGGCCAACGCCAAGTAAAGGAAATGAAGATGAAAATTTGTGTAATGCGGCTGGATTGCCGACGTCACTCATTACAGGAGCAAGTTATTTTGATAGCTGCACAGCATTTGGAATGATTAGAAAAGGCTTGCTTGATGTGACAATACTTGGTTCACTGCAAGTAAGTGAAAAAGGAGATTTAGCAAATTGGATTGTTCCGGGGAAACGGGTTCCTGGTATTGGCGGAGCGATGGATTTAGCGCAAAAAGCAAAACGGGTTGTTGTTGTGATGAATCACGTTGATAAGTATGGAAATGCAAAAGTTGTTTCAGAATGTACGCTTCCATTAACGTCGAAAAAGTGCGTGGATTTAATTATTACAGATATGGCTGTAATAGAAGTTACATCTGAAGGATTAATACTACAAGAGCTAATGAGTCCTTATACAGTTGAGGATGTAAAACAAAATACGGAGGCATCTTTTCATGTGAGTTCTAATTTACTTGTGATTGAATGAGGGGGAGCTAACAAATATGGAGCAATTAAAAAAACAAGTGTGTGATTATATTGAAAGTCATGAAGGAGAAAGTGTAAAGTTCTTAAAACGATTAATTCAAGAAAAAAGTGTATCTGGAGATGAGAGCGGCGCGCAAGCAATTGTCATTGAAAAGCTACGTGAATTAGGTTTAGATCTTGATATTTGGGAGCCTTCTTTTACAAAAATGAAAGATCATCCGTATTTTGTATCTCCAAGAACGAATTTTTCAGATAGCCCAAATATCGTTGCGACACTAAAAGGAAGCGGCGATGGAAAATCAATGATTTTAAATGGACACATTGATGTTGTACCAGAAGGTGATGTGAATCAGTGGGAACACCATCCATATAGTGGTGAGAAAGTAGGGAATCGCATATACGGTCGTGGAACAACGGATATGAAGGGCGGAAATGTAGCTCTTATGTTGGCAATGGAGGCAATTATAGAATTGGGTATTGAATTAAAAGGAGATATTTATTTTCAAAGTGTAATAGAAGAAGAGAGCGGTGGAGCAGGTACTTTAGCAACAATTTTGCGAGGGTATAAGGCGGATGGGGTTATCATTCCAGAACCAACAAATATGAAGTTTTTCCCGAAGCAACAAGGGTCAATGTGGTTTCGCCTGCATGTGAAAGGGAAAGCAGCGCATGGTGGGACTCGTTATGAAGGAGTTAGTGCGATTGAAAAAAGCATGTTTGTTGTTGAGCATTTGAGACAATTAGAACAGAAAAGAAATGAACGAATTACAGACCCGTTATATAAAGAAATTCCAATCCCTGTTCCAATCAATGTTGGGAAAATTGAAGGTGGTAGCTGGCCAAGCTCCGTACCAGATTCGTTGATTTTAGAAGGAAGATGTGGAGTTGCACCGAATGAGACGATAGAGGCTGTAAAAGAAGAATTTGAAAATTGGATAGGGCAATTAAAGAATGTAGATCCATGGTTCGAAGAATATCCAGTAGAGGTAGAATGGTTTGGGGCAAGATGGGTTCCAGGTGAATTAGATGAGGAGCATGTACTCATTACAACACTTCAAGATAATTTTGCTCAAATTGAAGGAAGAAATCCAATTGTAGAAGCTGCACCATGGGGGACAGATGGTGGTTTGTTTACACAAATCGCAGAAATCCCAACTATTATATTTGGACCAGGAGAGACAAAGGTAGCCCACTATCCAAATGAGTACATTGAAGTGGATAAAATGATTGCCGCAGCAAAAATTATTGCATGCACATTACTAGACTGGTGCGAGGTGAAAAAATGAAATATTATGAATCATTTAGAGAACAGACAAACTACTATACTGTAGAAGGGGCGCTAGATTATTTTAATAAACGTATTCGGGTAGAGCATTATACAGGAAATGTAGAAAGTCTTATGCAAAAAATAGAAGAATTAGCAGAGAAGCATTCTTTCACTAAATGCATTATAAAAGGAAAGGGAGAGCATGTTTCGACTTGGCTCTCTTTTGGCTTTTTATTAGAAGCGACAATTCCACATTATTTTCAAGGACATGATGCATACTTTTTCGTGAAATATCGTGATGATGAAAGACGAAATAGTATTCAGTGGGCTGAAGAGGATCATATTATAAATGGTGTGAGAGAAAAGGAAGTAAAGGAGAAGCAAGTTCCAGAGAAATTTATCCTAAGAAAAGCGACAGAGGCAGACTCAGAAGAATTGGCAAGTGTGTTTGGAAAAGTATTTGAAATTTATCCGACACCGTTAAATGAAGCAGACTATATTGTTCAGACGATGAAAGAAGATACAATTTATTATGTGTATGAATCAGAAGGACGTATTATTAGCACTGCTTCAGCAGAAATGAATGTGAAAGAAGGTAATGCAGAATTAACGAATTGTGCAACTTTACCGGAATATCGAAAACATGGACTTATGAAAAGTTTACTCATTAAGTTAGAAGAAGAATTACAAGAGAGAGCAATCTTTTGTTCTTACACAATTGCACGTTCACTTTCATTTGGCATGAATGCAGCTTTTCATCAGCTAGGATATACATACACAGGAAGGCTAGCAAATAATTGTTATATTTTTGATAAATTAGAAGATATGAATGTATGGGTAAAAGATTTATCTCGCATGAATGGGTAGTAAGTTCTTTACTTGAAAGTTCAGAGTGTCTAATTGGAGCGGGTTAATCATCAGTGGGGGATGATTAACCCACTGATTCAAGTTGTACTTTATCCCTTGTTGGCGGGAAAGTAGTAATATGAAATAAATAGAAAAATAGAACGGAATCGTCATGCTTATAATCGCGCACAGGGGTGCCGGAAATTCGGCATATAATTTGCTGAATTTTTAGCAGGAGGAGGGATGACATTGCTGGCAGTTTCGACACAAGAAGTCATTGAAGCGATTTTGGGCAGTATTGATGAAGCGATTCATGCGGTGGATGAAAATGGTATTACAATTTTTTATAATACTGTTGCTGCAAAACACGATGGGTCCAAGATTGAGAATGTATTAGGGAAGCATTTATTAGAAGCATTCCCGTCTTTATCAAGGGAAACGAGTACACTTATGAAAGTTCTAGATACACAAAAGCCGATTTTACATCAAGTACAGCGTTATCAAAATTTAAATGGTGAAGATGTCTGTACTGTAAATACCACATTACCTATTTTTATAGAAGATAAAATTGCGGGTGCTGTTGAAATTGCAAAAGATTACTCAACGATTCAAAAATTAACGGATACCATTGTTGATTTGCAATCGAAAATGAAACGATCTTCTAGGAAGAAGGTAACAAAAAAACATGTTGCTTTTAATACAATTGTGACGAATGATTTTCGCTTTAAACAAACAAAAGATTTAGCGCAAAAGGTAGCTCCAACAAATGCAAATGTTTTAATATACGGAGAAACAGGAACAGGAAAAGAACTATTTGTACAAGCGATTCATGAGGCTTCAAACCGTAAAAACAAACCGTTTATTGCCCAAAACTGTGCAGCTCTTCCAGAGTCATTACTAGAAAGTCTATTATTTGGGACAACTAAAGGGAGTTATACTGGAGCTATTGAACGTGCGGGGTTATTTGAACTTGCAGATGGAGGGACATTATTTTTAGATGAATTAAATTCAATGCCTCTTGATCTGCAGGCGAAAATGCTACGCGCATTAGAGGATGGAGTAATTCGTCGCATCGGTGATAGTAAAACGAGAAAAGTGGATGTACGTGTCATTACTGCGATGAATCAGCCGCCAGAGATATGTTTGCGTGAAAATAAAATTCGTACCGATTTATATTATCGTTTAAATGTATTTTCGTTATATATTCCACCACTTCGTGAGCGAAAAGAAGATGTATTATTGTTAGCGTCTTACTTTTTAAGAGACTATAACAAAGAATATAAAAAAGAGGTACTGCATATTGACAATGAGACGAAGGAAAGATTATTAGCCTATCATTGGCCCGGAAATGTAAGGGAGTTAAAGCACACGATTGAACATGCTGTAATTATTGCAGAAGGAGGTTCATTAACAGTTAGTTGTTTACCCCGAACATTTCGAAAAGAAGTAGAGTTAAGGAAAAAGAAGAAGTCTATTCTGCCATTACGTGAGGCACTGAATCAAACAGAAAAAGAATTAATCGATCGAGCGTTAGTGGAAACGGATGGGAATATTTTGCAAGCTGCTAAGCTATTAGGTATTCCAAGGCAAACATTGCAGTATAAATTAAACAAGTATGACAAAACCGCCGAATAATCGGCGGTTTTTGAGTGTTTGCACCAAAAAAAGAGCGCTTACATATACAGAAAGTAACGAATATTGTATTGAATCGAGCGCCATTTAAAATAAAAAAATATTTTTTTCTTATATAATAGGATATCTTTCGTCACCACTTCTTGAAAATGTATAGTTGGCATAATTATTGCTTATATAAATGGCGAGCGTAAAAAAAGGGGGAATAGCAATGTTACATGATGTATACAAACCAAATCGTCACTGGAAAGAGATCGAATTATGGAAAGATGTTACAGAAGAGCAATGGAATGATTGGGTTTGGCAATTAACGAATACGATCAAAACGTTAGATGATTTAAAGAAAGTGATTAATTTGACACCAGAAGAAGAAGAAGGTGTTAAAATTTCAACGAAAACAATTCCGTTAAATATTACACCGTACTATGCTTCTCTTATGAATCCTGATGATCCACGCTGTCCGATTCGGATGCAATCTGTACCGATTTCGGAAGAATTATATAAAACAAAGTATGATTTAGAAGATCCGCTTCATGAAGATGAAGATTCACCAGTTCCAGGCTTAACACATCGTTATCCAGACCGCGTGTTATTTCTAGTTACAAATCAATGTTCTATGTATTGTCGTTATTGTACACGTCGTCGTTTTAGTGGACAAATTGGAATGGGTGTTCCGAAAAAACAATTAGATGATGCTATTACTTATATTCGTGAAACACCACAAGTGCGTGATGTTTTAATCTCTGGTGGTGACGGTCTTCTTATTAATGATAAAATTTTAGAATACGTATTAAAGAACTTACGAGCAATTCCGCATGTGGAAATTATCCGTATTGGAACGAGAGCACCAGTTGTATTCCCACAACGTATTACAGAAAATCTATGTAACATTATTAAAAAATATCACCCAGTATGGTTAAATACACATTTTAATACTTCTATTGAAATTACGGAAGAATCAAAACTAGCATGTGAAATGCTTGCAAATGCTGGTGTGCCAATTGGAAACCAAGCGGTAATTTTAGCAGGAATTAACGACAGTGTACCAATTATGAAAAAGCTGATGCATGATTTAGTTAAAATTCGTGTTCGTCCGTATTATATTTATCAATGTGATTTATCAGAAGGTATTGGTCATTTCCGTGCACCGGTTTCCAAAGGATTAGAAATTATTGAGGGACTACGTGGACATACATCTGGTTATGCAGTGCCAACATTCGTTGTCGATGCCCCAGGTGGAGGCGGAAAAATTGCGCTTCAGCCAAATTATTTAATTTCACAAAGTGCGGATAAGGTTGTTCTTCGTAACTTTGAAGGTGTTATTACAACGTATCCAGAACCAGAAAATTATGTGCCAGGAAGAGCTGAAGGTTATTTTAAAGAGATTTATCCAACTTATGAAGAAAAACGCTCTGATATCGGTGTAGCAGGGTTGATGAGTGATAAGAAATTCAATCTTGTTCCGGATGATTTGCAACGTATGAATCGCCGCAAAGACTATGAAACAAATGAAACACATTCTTCCTTAAAGGATAAACGTGATAAGCGTGATGAGTTAAAAGATAAAAAATACCAAGCTCAAATGGCGAAATTAGAAGAAAATACAGAAGCTGAGGGTGACGCAGTATGAATTGTATGTGGTGTGACAGTACAGAGGCGAAAGAAAGTCTGAATACTGTATATTGGGAATTGCCAGATGGTACAAAAGCCATTGAAATTCAAAAGACACCATGTATTTCTTGCTCATCATGTGGAATGGACTATCAGCCTGATCATGTTGTAAAAGAAATAGAAGATCAGTTGTTTTTAATTTATACAAAAGATTTACCAAAACAATTAACATATGAAGAGTTAATGGAGCGCCCACGTCTACTAAAAAGAAATTATTTTGACTTTTAACCAGCGATTATGCTGGTTTTTTTCTTTTTCCCCTTGTATAATGTATCCAAGTTAGAAAGGTAGGGAATATTTTTGAAAAAGTCATTTTATCACTATATGATGAAGCATCGTGCGTCTTTAATCAAAAATGAAATATCGGATTTTGCTGAAGCTATGTATGACGATTTAAGTTTTCCGAAGCAATCAGAAGATTACGATGAAATTAGTTCGTATTTAGAATTAAGTGGATTACTGGATAGTATGTCTATTTTTGATGAAGCATGGGAGCTATACATACAAGAAAGATAACGAGCAAACATATACTACAAATATATCTGCACTAGTACATCACTCTATAAAAAGTGATGTATTTTTTATTGGAAAAATTTTTGAATATAAGCTCATGTGATAAGCGTTTTTTAATCGTTTGCATATACTGTTATCAAAAATCACGACTTTAAAAAGGAGAGATATAAATGGCAAGAAAAAAACAACCTAAATATAACGTAGGAGATATAGTCGTGATTACACTATATGGAACTGTTGGTAAAATCACAAATATGAAAATGTTAGATGGCGTTTATGTATATGAAGTTAATAATCATGATGGATATTATGTGGAACAAACACTTCAACATGTCACGGAACAAGAAATGAAAAAAGGTGAAACAGAATGGATTGAATTACGATATCATTTTACGTTTGGTGATCTTGTGCAAGTTACGGGTTATGATAAAGATGTCTTTCGTATCGTTGGATTTCGTACAGAAGTGTGGCGATATAAAAATGATGCATGGGAAGATACAATATATGAATTATCGAGAATCACAGATGGTGAGTGGTTAGAGGCTGATGAATCAGATTTAACATTGCTTGCGAATGCACAAACGGCTAATGCCATCTTGAAAAAAATGAAACAAGATAAAGCAGGGATGAATAAATTAGATCTTGGAAAATTGAAGTCAATCAATAATTCCAAAAAGGTAAGTATTAAAACGAGCAGACAAGAAATTATTGATGGATTATTAGATATTTATAATGACTATCAATTATTATATGAAACATTTCAAGATGAAGAATATAAAATTGTAATGGATGTCGTTCATAATTATTTAGTTAAACTAACAGAGAAAAAATAACTAGAAAGCAAGAAGGAACTGAACAAAAATATAAGCTGTGTAAGGTATACCTACAATTGTTAAAAAAATAATAAGCCCTTTGATGACAGAGTCTGCCCATTTATCTTCATGCATGAACTCTTCTTTTCTTTGTTCCATTTTATTTCCCCCTTCAAATAGCTTGTACTACATCGTATGCTGTAAGACGAGTCAATATGACTGACAAATATGATATGGAAAAGAAAATCTATTTTTCTAATCTCGTATACATAATTTTGAAATTCCTTCATAAAACAGAAATAAAGGAGTGATGCTCATGAAGGAAATTGAGGTCGTAATTGATACGGAAGAAATTGCGGAGTTTTTTTATGAGCAACTAATAGAGAGAGGGTATGTACCAAAGCGAGAAGAGATTGAAGATCTCGCTGATATTACATTTGAGTATTTACTAGAAAAATGTATGATTGATGAAGTGTTTGATGAGGATGAAGGGTGAAAGTAACGACGGGAAAAACCCGTCGTTTTTTACACTTCAAAATCATTTCTTTACAAACTTGTCACAAACATAAAAGATTATTATTGGTATAATAAAAAGAAAATTTTAAACAAGAGGTGAAGGGATGTTCAAAAAAATTATTGATTCTTTACTAGGAAAGAAGAATAGACATCGTTCCTACTCAAGTAGTGATTATCGTCATAGAGGTCGCTCGTATTCAAGTAGCGATTATAATAAGAGGAGAAATCCCCATGGCTATGGACATCAGCATTATAAAAGAAAACACAAAAGTCGTAGCTTTTTTTCAAGTAGTTGATGAAGTGGCGTGATATACTTGCTTGGTTTGATAGGCCGCTGCACAATGATACAATTGTCTCGCAACGCTATAAAATTGAATCAGTAATTGGAATGGGTAGCTATGGTTTTACATATATCGTTTATGATTTAGAAACGAAAGAGAAAAAAGTTTTAAAACAATTAAGACAAAGTAAGCAAAGGTATAAGTCAGGTAGAAGGTCGTTTGCGCAAGAGCAAACAATTTTAGAGCAGTTAAATCATCCAGCAATACCGAGCTTATATGATAGTTTTATATGGAAAAAACAGCCGTTTTTTGTAATGGAGTACATGTCGGGTAAGAATTTCGAAGACTTCATTTTTAGAGATGGACATGTATATGAAGAGCAAGAAGCTTTTCATATTTTATATAAGGTACTTGAGATTGTTTCTTATTTTCATAGTAAAGGTATTATTCATCGAGACTTACGAATTCCAAACATTTTAATGAAAGAGGGACAAATCAGCATTATCGATTTTGGATTAGCTAAATTTATAGAAGAAATCGATGAACGGGCATCTACCTATGAAGGGGAACAAGCCTATATGCGAGAGGTTCATTATCGTAGTGATTTTTATGCACTAGGTCACTTTACATTATTTTTATTATACTCTGGCTATGAATCTACTGTAGAAGAAGAAAGGCCATGGTATGAAGAGTTGCAGATAATGAAAGAAAACTGTGAAATTATTATGCGAATGTTGCGGATGAAGTCTCCTTATTATGAAAATATACAAGAAGTTAGAGAAGATGTACGCCATGTATTAGAAAGGATGGGAGATACATGTTTCAAAAGTTTTTAGCGAGCATTGGAGTAGGAAGCGCGAAAGTAGATACAGTTCTTGAAAAAGAAGAATATTTAGTAGGAGAAGAAATTGTAGGTGTAGTTCACATTACAGGTGGAGCAGTTAGTCAACAAATTGAAAGCATTTACTTAACATTAACGACGTCGTATATACGAGAAGTAGATGATAAAAAAGTAAGCGCTACATTCGATTTAGAACGAGTACGTTTAACCGATCCGATTACGATATCTCCAAATGAAAAAGTGGAAATTCCATTTTCATTCCCAATGCCAATTGAAGCGCCGCTTACATTTGGAATGAAAAATGTTTGGGTTCATACAGGTCTTGATATTAAGCGGAGTATTGATCCGAGTGATCGCGATTACATTCAGGTGTTACCGAATGCATTATTTAACAGTGTGTTAGATAGCGCAAAACAATTAGGATTCAGGCTTCGTCAAGCAGAATGTGAAGAATTACCACACCGATTACGTACCAATATTCCATTTGCACAAGAATTTGAGTTCATTCCAGTTTCAGGACAGTATTATGGAAAGTTGGATGAATTGGAATTATTAATTCTACCACGTGCCTATGATCGATTAGATATTGTTATGGAAGTAGACAGAAAAGCCCGTGGGCTAGCAGGACTATTTTCAGAAGCATTAGACTTAGATGAAAGAGTCGTTCGTTTTACTGTAACGCGTGAAGATATCCCAGCTATGCAGCAAAAAATTAACAGTTATATTTCTTAATAAAAGATGCATAAAAAAGAAATGGAGAGGAAAACTAAAACAACCGCTCCATTTCTTATTTTTATATAGTGAGGTTATGTATGTGAAACGATATCGACATGTATACTTGTTAATTGTGTTTCTCATTTGTTTTGTCGGATTATCACTTTCGTATCATACCGCTTGCATTGAAAAATTTGATGATGTTATTTCCAAATTTATTCAAAGTTTTCGGAACGAGTATTTGACAGCTTATTTCACCTGGATGTCTTATATTGGTTCAAAGAAAATATATTTCCCATTATTAATCATAGTTGTAATGTACTTTCTTATTCGAAAAAAGTTGTTAGGTGCGTTATTTTTAATCGTTAATTATTACGGATCTCGTTACCTTAACAACCTTTTAAAATTATGGTACGAACGACCAAGACCAGATGTATCGCAGCTTGTTACAGCTACAGGATATAGCTTTCCAAGCGGCCACTCGATGAATGCTACAGCATTTCTAGGATTTATCGCTTATGTAACAATTACGGAACATCGTATTACATTGCATAGAAAGTTGTTGATTATTTTAATTACATGTTTCGTTATATTTTCTATTTCTGTTAGCCGCGTATATCTTGGTGTTCATTATCCATCCGATATATTAGCGGGTTGGGCAGCGGGGGGAAGTTGGCTCATTTTATGTATTATGTTTCATCAAACATTCATCAAAAAAGAACCTATGTCATCATAGGTTCTTTTTGCGTAGGTTCTACATGAATATGAGTGTATAAAATTCCAAATCTTTCTTCTAACATTTCTTCAATTTCATCGGTAATATGATGGCTTTTACTCACGTCCATATGAGCATCTACTTCAATCGTAATATCCACATACGTTTGGTTCCCATACATACGTGCACGAATATCAACAATATTTTCAACACCAGAAACGAGCTTGACAGCATGTGAATATTCTTCCATTTTATCCGGATCGATGCCATCGGTTAACATATGAGAGGCTTCTGTAAAAATATCCCACGCGGTTTTACAAATAATAAAGCCGACAATTAAGGCTGCAATTGGATCGAGGATAGGCATGTCGAACTGTGATGCTACAATACCGACAACTGTACCTATACTAACGAGAGCATCGGATAAATTATCTTTTGCTGCGGCTTCTAGTGCTTTACTTTTTGTGCGCTGCGCAATTTTATTATTATATTTATACACACTGTACATGACGACAGCACAAAATAAGGCAACCCAAGCTGCAAGTACATTAGGCGCCGTTTTCTGTGGAGTGAAAAACGATTGAATTGCACTTACGATAACTTCAAGTCCGACCGTTGCCATAATAAAGGAGGCGACAAGTGAAGCAATTTGTTCTGCACGAGAATGACCATATGGATGATCCGGATCACGAGGTTTTCGAGAAATTTTTAAACCGATTAATACAGCTATAGAAGCACCGATATCTGTTAAATTATTTAAACCGTCTGCACGTAATGCACTGGAAAGAGCAATATAGCTAATTGCGATTTTTAGTGACGCTAAAAATATGTAGGCAATAATGCTGACAATGGCTCCTTTATCAGCTTCTTTATTAGAAAGTGAATTCATAACGATCACTCACCTTTCTGTTAGGAATTTCTTTCTAGTAATAGAGTATCAAACGGAACTCGTGTGGGTCTATACAAACATTGTTGACGCTTTATAGCTTTTTAAGTAGGGGATAACAAAGTTAGCTTAGGGCAAAAAGATTAATATATATACATCAAAAATATTTCTGATTATAATTAAGATGAGAATATTAGTAATATATGGGGGAATAGCAATTAGTGAATAAAAAGGCAACAGTTAAAATAGGGGTATTGTTTACAATTTTATTAATTGTATGTGTTTTTTATGGGTATAAGAGTTTAAATAGTTTTTTACTCTGGGACGAACTCGGTGATTTCAAGATGATTTCAAGTGATAAAGAAGTTGCAGATGGTATTTACTTTGTAAGAGGGAAGATATATTCTGAACCTGTAACAGGAGATGAAACATTACTTGCTGATGGGTATGCGGTAGTGAATCGTATTCAAAAGAAAAAAACGACATACTATACACAGACTTCTGCACCAAATCGTTCTTTATGGAGTAACAGTCAAGTGACAGCTTTTTATAATGAACCAATACATATTGGAAATAAAGAATTAAAATTAATAAATAAAGAAAATGTATCTCTTGAAACACCCTTTATAGAATTAAATAGTCAGAATGTAATTTCAACAAGAATAAATGATATTCAGGCGAATGCTACAAAGTTAGCAGATGGAAAAAAACGTTTTTATTCATTTAGAGCAGTAGAAAATAAAGAAAATGTAGTTGTGCTTGGGTCAGTAGATGGAAAAATAATAAAAGAATTACCTAATAGATATGGGAAATCTGTTTATATTGGAAATACTAAGGAACAAATTATAGATAGATTAAAGAGTGAAAACAACAAAAATTGGATATATTTTTCTGTCCTTGTTGTATTAACCAGTATTAGTGGGTTTGTATTATATATGTATGGGAAGGGAAAATGGGCAAAAGATGTTTTTGTTTTTACATTTTTCGGTAGAAAGATAAATTAAAGAGGACGCACCTTTGCGTCCTCTTTAAAAATTTATATGAGTTCTTCTTTATTTTCATATCCAGTAAATAAAACTTCTTCAATTTGTATATGATCGAAAAAAACATTATAATCTTTTGAAAGGTTACCATAAGGGTAAAGACAACCAACATAATCCCGATTTTTTCGATTAGATTGTTGTTTTCTTCCTATCTAAGGAAATGTTGTTTATCCCGCATTATAAGACCTTGCCTTAAAATGCAACGAAAGCAAAGTAGTAAGGTAGGGAATAAAACGGCCAGTAAAAGCATGATTCGTTCAACTAATAATCAGTGGGAGGTGATGCCCCACTAATTAAAGTTTCATTTTGTTACCTAAATAGTTTATTTGAATTAGTATGCTTCTAAAAACTCAGTAACTTGCTCTTCTGTTTTTGCATTTGCACTATGTAAATGACCAAGTTTTTCACCATTTTGATACACTAATAAGCTAGGAATTCCCATTACTTGATACTCTTCTGCAATACTTGGGAATTCATCTTTATTTATAGAATACCATTCAAATTTATTGAACTCTTCCATTACATCCCCGATAAAGTTGTCCATACGTACACAATCTGGGCACCATGTAGTAAAGAACTTAACAACTACTGGCTCCTCGCTTGCGATAATGTCTTTGAATTCCTTTTCACTCTTGATTTCTTTCATGTTTTGTTGCTCCTTTTTCATTTTTTGTATTTGGAATAATTCAGGTGGTGTTTTTGCTAAAAAAACGAAAACTTTTAACAAACGTTTTTCTTTCCGAATAATTCGTTTGCAAATTGATCCACCTCAGTTTCTTGAAGTCCCGGTACAACATGCGAGTAGGTGTCTAATGTGATGCCTACTATTTTGTGTCCTAATCGTTCACTTACAAATTTCGGATGAATCCCTTGTTTCAACATGATAGTTGCATGATTATGCCCTAGATCATGGAACCGAATATAAGGAACCTCACTTTTCTTTATAATCTTTTTCCAGAGCTGTGTCAAACTTCTGAAATTGCAGGGGTTACCATTTTTATGTTTTTCCGAATTATTGAACAGCAACCAAAGATGATTCAATTATGTATCGATTAGGAGCATCCCCAATATAGTTGAATGGATAACATGTGGTTAATGTAAGTGTTGGTTTATCTTTTGCAACGATTACACTCATATCATTGGCGTCGGTAATCCAGTGTTTCCGAATTTGATAAGCGTATATCTTGTTATCGTATTCAAGTAAAATATAATCATTTTCTTGTAAATCTCCTAAATCGGTAAATACTGTATCCCGATGACCACTTAGTACAGTATGTCCATTTCCAGAAGGGGGTGATGTAATGTCACTAACGAACATTCCAACGCCTTTTTTCAATGTTTTGTCATCAGCACCCCAGTAAACTTGATATTTCCGTTTGATTTTCGGGATTACCATATATGCGATTTGTTCTCCTTGTTGGTGTTGCACTTGAGAAGAGGGAAAGTGTTTCTCGGGTTCTAGTAATGTTTGCTTATGATCAGTTAGGTTGTTTATACTTTGATACTTCTTAATCTCAGTACCTGTTAAAGTCTCAACAGTTTTTGTTGAATCATACCAAGTAATAAAGTAATAAACGAAAGAAAAAGAGCCAATAGTAATCAATAATATACCGAACCATTCAAGCTTTTTCAAATGTATCACTCCATATTAAAAAAGACAGGAATATCCCTGTCTTTTTTAGTTATTATTCTATGCATCCGTCTTTTTACGACGGAATACAAAAATTGAACCTAATAATATTAGACCAGCACTTACAAGCATCATTGTCATATTATTAGAAGCTGTATTTGGTAATTTCTCAGCTTGTTTTTTTGTAACTTCGTTATTGTTTGTTTCTTTTTTTATTGGAGTTTGTTTGCTAGCCACAAATCGATCATATTCCCCTTTGTTTACTTCACAAGGTAATCCATCATTATCACGATCTAAATCATGGGGATCGTTATTCGCGTTATACCCATTACTGTGCCAAAACTCCATTACTTCTTGATTATTTTTGAATTGACCGCAATCTTTGTCATTTGGGTTCTGAGCTGCAAATACAGATGAGTTATACCCTACAGTTAAAAGTGTGAATACTGTTGCTGAAACTAATAGCTTTTTCATGTATATCTCCCTTTACCTAAATTATGTATTTATATTAAATATTTTACATTTTAAAAATCGGAAAGACAATATAAATTAATTTAAAATGTAATATTTTCCTATTTTAACATGGAGAGAATTTCTTTTATTATGAAAGCAAATCAAAGTATTCTATGTTTTTTATTATCTTTAGAACGAATATTCCCCTATGCTGAAATAAAGAAAAAAGCACACTTCAGGTAAACCGAATTACCCTTGTAATATTTGAAAGTACACTGAGAGAGGACATGTACCTGTGATTGGGAAAATAACAATTTAGGTAGTATAACAATAGAAGTTGTTGATGTTCGCGAAAATTCATCGTTAAATGCAGCTATTATGAGACAAGTCTTAAAGGGAAGTAACCATGTTTACCTAATTTGGCATCATGATGGCTCTTACTTTTTGGTATAAGATTGCTGAGAACAATTGACTACGAGATGATGTATGTAAAATCGATAAAGTTTACAAAGCATCAGGTGTTGTTTGGATTACAGGAACGAACATCAATCTTCACAAAGGTTTATGTGATTCAAAGTATATAAGAGTGTAGCAAAAAAATAACCGCCCCTTTACTTATAGGTAAAGGGGCGGGGGTTATGAGGGATAAACATCTTCAAATTTTATCCCAACAAGCATATGTTTCATCATTATAAGGCATTGTGCACTATCATTAACTGTGAAAGAACAAACTTCCTGTTTCGTTTTTTTTACAACTAAAACATCAAAACTACAGGCTAAAACGTCTGTAAGATAGTCTTTTTCCTGAGTATCTATAGCGATTAAAATATTATAAGTATATCTTGGAAAAACACTCCCATTGTTATACCAGAAGATCCATGGTTCAGCATCATGTTTATTTAAATTAATAAACATGTTAGTAATAGCATCGTTCACCTGACTCACAATATCTTGGTTTATATTTTCTCCCCAACGATAAGTAGGAAATGCTAATATATCTTTAATAATCAGATTGCTAATTTTCTCAATCAATTCTGAAATTTGAAGTGCTTCTCCGCCGATGATTGCTTCCTGTGACGAATCCAAAAAGTTTATATTACGATTTGATTCTAGCACGTTGACTAGAGTGCGAGGATCAGCGAAATCATTAAAATCCATATCTAATTCTTCAAAGAATTTCTTTAATTTAAGAACTTGTCCCAAATGTTCTTGTTTCACAGCAAACACATTATGAAAGTGATTATTCCCCATTTTTAACAGTCCCTTCTATATAGAACATAAGACAGATATATGATGGAAATTCCAATATATAACTGTTTTTTGTTTTAAAAGGATATTAAATTTTAAAAATCCCATAATTTAATTGATGATTTGCGTCATAATGGCAGTGGGAGTGATGAGTAATAGAAGAAATACAATGGAGGTTTTTAGCAGAAGAAATATAAAAAAGTGCTAACAAGTTTGCAAATAAAACTGCAAACTAAACAAATGCTTCTAAGTAAAAGTAAGAGGTAAAAAACGAATTTATAAAAATAGTAAAGACTTAACAAAATGTAACCTGAGAAGAAACCGTAAATTATAAGAATCCCTGCGGAACAGGGGGCAGGGATTCAGAGGTAAGGAAGGTTATTTTGTATTTGTCGAAACGTGTCGTTTTCAACGAATTAATCATACCATTAATTTTCAAAAGCTTATCATGTTAAATGTGTCTGAATTATATATAAACTATGTATAAATTGAAACAAAATAGTTATTTGAATGGAAGGAGCAAATGAGAGGTGAATTTACGTGAGAATCGCGAATGACTAGATGGTAATGGAGAAAAAGAATCCTAAACATCAATTTCATTTTGTAGAAAAAAACAAGGCTCTAGTTTCCTAGGACGATGGGTATAACTACTCGTTTTTATCGAGCTATTACATGATAAACTGTAACCTAATTAGATACAACGGTAATTGTTACCAATAAAAGGGCAGCTAGCAAACGCTAACGGCTTGGTTCAGGGGGATGAAGAAAGTAACTTAATGGGTTACTGTATTAATGTAATATCCATTTTAAGGAAACAAGTATATGTTATGGGTAAATAAAATGTAAGGATTCTCTCAGTCATGGAAGATTGGTGGTAGGATTAACGAAAGTTGAGATACACTTGACGGATCTGTTGCTACTATACTTTTTTGAAAAGATAGAGGATTTGAAAAGTCTGTTAATATTAGGTGGTTCAAAATCTAGTTCCTACGTAGAGTATATTATTAATTCTATAAATCGTACACCTTTTGAGTAGGATAAGCATATATAGAAGTATGGGACAAGCGTAAATCGCTTTTTTCATACTCATTGAAAACTCCTTATCACGAAAAGAGCACTTTTGAGTGCTCTTTTTAATTTGAAATACATAAGAGAGAAGTTTAGGTAAGTCATTTCATGCACAAAATGAAATGTATTAAAATATAATGGGGAAATGTAGGGAAGACATTTTTCTTGTGAGAAAATACAGATTTGGGAGCTTCAAACGATTGAGGGAAATATTTTCGATTTACTGAAAGATATTATGATTTGTGAATCCGTGATAAATAAAATGAGTCTAATATAGGTGGATGAACAATATGAGTTCAAGAAATTTAACGGTTACAGGAGCATGGTTTCAAGTAGGAGGAAATACGATAGCTGCTATTGGAACTACGAGAGGGTTTATAGGAGAGAAAAATGTTGAGGAACCACTTGTAATTGTAGGTGGATCATTACAAGCTCTTGGATATATACTACAATTGGTAGCGTTAAAAGATGCCTCTGAACAACAAGGATTACACATAGAAGAGGATAAACTCAGTAAAGAGGACCAATTGCACGAAAAAAATAAAACTTTGGAGAAAACAGGGATTGAATTACTGATTTTAGGGAATATTTCAAATGTAATAGGAACCTTTTTTAATATACACAAGAAAACAAAAGAGAATGATTATCTCATTATTACAGGAAATAGTCTGCAGTCTATTGGTGCATTTGTAGGGGTGGAAGTGGCACTAAATGAAGAACCCAAAATTCCATGGTTGATTGTAGTGGGCAATTCATTACAGACGCTAGGGGCTGGATTACAAGCATATCAAGGTATACACAATCTATCGAAAGAAAAACAAATGGTTGAGAAAAATGATCGGGAAAAAGAAGATGAGAGATTAGTTGGACTAATTGGTATTTGGATACAAGCAATTGGTACAGCAATTTCAGCAATTGGAATCACACAAATGATAGAGGAATAATTTATGAATTTTGATTATTGAGAAAACTTATATGAGTGAAAGGGAATATTTCTTTCTCTTTTAAGATAGGACAAGGACTTTAATGGGGAATCTTCGTCAGTTTTTATCATTTTCCGACAGAAAACTCCCACCTCAAGGAATGGGTAGGACATGGTTCAATGAGTAGGTGGGAGATGAATGGCGGTTAGGTAAAATCCTAATATTTCTCCTTGTGGAAGAGTTAGGATGAGGTATCGGGATTCGTTCGTTCCTATAGAAGAGAACTGATGCAGGAAGAAGTATTCTTACATAGAAGGAATTGTTCCATTATAAAAGTCTTTCCATATGTATACATTTTTGAAGGGTGGCAGAGGATTTTCGACAAAAAAGAAGAAATGATACGAGAGAAGTATTTTTGAATATATTCCGATATCGTTCTCATACATATCGTGAAAAAAGCATGTAGAAAAACTAAAATAGAAAGTGAGGTGGAAAGTGGTGCTCGTCCATAAAGCGTATAAGTTCCGGATCTACCCTAATGCAGAACAAAAAATACGTATCGCGAAAACAATGGGTTGTTCTCGTTTTGTATTCAATTATTTTTTAGCAAAATGGAATGATAGATATAAAGAA
>NZ_KI535305.1:92188-94486 GCF_000482345.1 Bacillus sp. UNC437CL72CviS29
TCTAGCGCCGATGGTAGTTGGGACCTTGTCCCTGTGAGAGTAGGACGTCGCCAAGCAACCTTAAGACGAGTCAGAATGACTCGTCTTTTTTGTGTTTTTACATACTATTGCAAGTTTTACTAGATGTCTTATCAATTGAGAAAATAATACGGAATAAATCAGTTATACTATTGAAGAGAAAATATACCTTAATGAAACAATATGTATGAAAAGGGATTAGTGTTTTCTTTATAGCTTATTGGGAATTGAAGTTACAAACATATTCAACAAGGGAAAAATACATAATATATCTTTTTGAATGGGTGTGGAGATTTATGAAAGAGATAAGTATGTTACTGGTAGCAATTATACTATGGGGAGTAGCGATTGCTCCGACAAAATGGGCGTTAGAGTCCATTCAACCATTCACCTTATTATTTCTTCGTCTTTGCTTTGCTGGTGGGATATGTTTATTGTTTTCTTTTCAGCAGTTACGAAAAAATATTATTAATGGGGATGTTCCGTGGAAACGGATAAGCGTATTATCTTTTACTGGTGTGGCAGGATACTTTATGTTTACCTCATATGGAATTTCTTTAACGAGTGGATTGCATGTTAGTATTATTGATGCTGCTTTACCGTTAGTTACGATAATCTTTTCGGCGTTATTTTTAAAAGAAAAGATTCAGTTAAACTATTGGATTGGGATTATATTAGGTTTTATTGGAGTAATATGTATTACTATTCCATCTGGTAGCAATAATCAAAGTGCTTCTCTAGTTGGAGATATGCTTATTTTATTAAGTACTTTTTTATTTGCCTTTTATACAATATTATTAAAAAGGCCAAAACAAGAAAAAAATCTATCAAATGAAGTGTTTACAACATTAACATTAATCATAGGGGCAATTATTCTATTCCCATTTGCGGTTATTGAAACTTTTTACAATGGTCTACCTCAAATAGATACATGGAAGGCTGGGCTTAGTTTTACGTATCTTGTTGTTTGTGCAACAATCCTATCTTATTGGTTTTGGAATAAGGCATTAGAAAGAGTTGCGGCATCAGTAAGTGGGTTATATTTAAATGCTCTACCACTTATAAGTATTATTGCTTCGATTAGTTTATTAAATGAATCCTTAACATGGAAAACTTTAATAGGTGGGGTGCTAGTTTTATGTGGAGTTATATGGGCCGATCAAGAAAAGCTACGTGTTCTAATAAAATCTGTAGATCGAAAAACTAAGGAAGATAGAAAGTATAAAACATATTAATACAGAAATGTAAAAAGAGGATGTGTGATTCATTGAATGCGACATCCTCTTTTTATTTGCTATAGTTATCGGTCTATCAGCAGGTTTTTTTGAAGAGGTTACTCGCTTTATTGCAATGCGCTTTTTTTTATGAAACAACGTGATTGGCAGTCTGAATTTTTATTCGGAGCAAGGCTATTTATCATTTCCCGACAGAAAACTCCCACCTCAAGGAGTGGGTAGGACATGGGCCAATGAGTAGGTGGGAGATGAATGGCGGTTAGGTAAAATCCTAATATTTCTCCTTGTGGAAGAAGTATTCTTACATAGAAGGAATTGTTCCATTATAAAAGTCTTTCCATATGTATACATTTTTGAATGATGGCAGAGGAATTTCGACAAAAAAAGAAGAAATGATACGAGAGAAGTATTTTTGAGTATATTCCGATATCGTTCTCATGCATATCGTGAAAAAAGCATGTAGAAAAACTAAAATAGAAAGTGAGGTGGAAAGTGGTGCTTGTCCATAAAGCGTATAAGTTCCAGATCTATCCTAATGCAGAACAAAAAATACGTATCGCGAAAACAATGGGGTGTTCTCGTTTTGTATTCAATTATTTTTTAGCAAAATGGAATGATAGATATAAAGAAACAGGGAAAGGATTCACCTATGGCACTTGTTCTTCGCAACTACCTGCACTCAAAAAAGAATTTGTATGGTTCAAAGAAGTGACAGCACGGCTCTTCAATCTTCTCTTTACAACCTCGCTGACTCGTATTCACGATTCTTCAACAAACAAAACAAAGCACCTCGGTTTAAGTCAAAAAACAATAAAGTTCAATCATATACAACGAAGCGCACAAATGGGAACATCGCGATTGTAGGGAATAAAATAAAGTTACCGAAACTTGGCCTTGTCACGTTTGCCAAAAGTCGTGAGGTAGAAGGATGTATTTTGAGCGCTACTGTGAGAAGGAATCCAAGTGGAACATATTTTGTCTCGATTCTTGCCGAAATAGAAGTGCAAGAATTGCCAAAGACAGGTTCCGCTGTTGGTGTGGATGT
>NZ_AXVB01000021.1:0-12193 GCF_000482345.1 Bacillus sp. UNC437CL72CviS29
AGAGTGTTTACCTGAAAGTCACCAACTATTGATGCATTCAGATCAAGGTTGGCATTATCAAATGAAACAGTACCGTCACGCATTACAAGAAAGAGGTATCGTACAAAGTATGTCTCGTAAAGGCAACTGTTACGACAACGCAGTAATGGAGAATTTCTTTGGAATCATGAAGTCTGAATTTCTCTACATAAAAGAGTTTGAAAGTGTAGAGCATTTCAAAATAGAATTAGAAAAATATATAGATTATTATAATACCAAACGGATAAAGGCAAAATTAAAAATGAGCCCGGTACAATACCGGACTCACTTTTATCAAGCTGCCTAATGAAATAACCGTGTTTAACTTTTAGGGGTCACTTCATAAACGAGAAGGCTTTTTTTATTATTTTACTGCTTCTTTTAATTCTTTACCAGCTTTAAATGCAGGTACTTTTGAAGCTGCGATTTGCATTTCTTCACCTGTTTGTGGGTTACGACCTGTACGAGCAGCTCTTTCACGAACTTCAAATGTACCGAATCCGATAAGTTGCACTTTTTCACCAGCAGCTAAAGTGTTAGTGATTGATTCTACTACAGATTGCACAACTACAGTAGCTTCTTTTTGAGAAATTTCAGCTGTTTGTGCTACATTTTTAATTAATTCTGTTTTGTTCATATTTTCACCTCATATGTAAATAATGCTATTTAAGTTGTTATTATAACGTATAAAAGAGAAGAGAACAAGTGTACTACAGGTTTTCTATTAAATTCTTTTTGTTAAGCAGTTATAGATTTTTTCTTTAATTCCGTTGTTTCACTTTTTGACTGCACTTGTTTGTTATAGGCTAAGAAGTAAGGAAGTGCTACGAACAGCATACCACCGACTAGGTTTCCAAAGAAGACGACAATGAAATTTGGTAAGTATTCCATCCAAGTTAAATGCCCTGCAAAGATGGCGGCTGGTATAACGAACATATTAGCAACCACATGTTGAAAGCCGATTGCAACGAAAGTCATAACGGGAAACCAAATACCAATCACTTTTCCAGTGAATTCTTTGCTCCCTATACTGAGCCAAACGGCTAAACAAACGAGCCAATTACACCCAATAGCAGAGATAAATGCCTGTAATGGTGTATCATGTAGTTTTGCTTGTGCGATAGATACAGTTTTTGCTAAAAATTGTCCCTCTGTTAATCCGACAATGTGACCGAAAAAATAAGCTACAAATACAGCACCAATAAAATTACTAATCGTAACAATTATTAAATTTTTCAATACTTTAGAGAAAGATATTCTTTTTGAAAACCAAGCAATTGTTACGGTCATCATATTACCAGTCACTAGTTCACCACCGGCAAGGATAACTAAGATTAGGCCGATAGGGAAAACAGCAGCTCCTAGAAAACTAGTAAGGGATCCCCAAGATTTTGGCATTGTTCCAATGACGTGAATATCAAGTAAATAACCTAGTGCGATGAAGGCGCCGCCAAAAAATCCTAGAATCAACATAGGTAGTAGCGGTAAAAGTGCCTTTTTTTGACCTGAATTTGCGGCCAATTCAGTAATTTCTTGTGGTGCATAGACAGACATGACTAACCCCTCCATATTTCAATACATTAATCCATTTCCATTAATGGGTTTTTCAGTCTCATTGATGGTTAAATTGATAAGTCCGGAGAAATGAGTAAAATCCCTCGACTAAGCGTTTTCTCTTCTCAGAACATACTGATGAATTTTTTTGAATGAACACAAAAACACCAAAAATGATAATGTTGGTAAGTAGAAGTAAAAATTACTTAGAGTTATTCTGTAAAAACTTTCATCAAAAATGACATGTAAATAAAAAGTACATACATTGCAAGCATACCAATAAAAGTATGTTACATAATTTGAATATTTTTGTCAATTCATGGTAAACAATTAATTGGTATATTATGTGAAAATGATAGTTTTAATAGTTATATGTGATGAGTATACAAACCTATACAATTTATTGTTGTTTAATTTCTTCAAGTCTTTTTGAAAAAAGGATGCTCTAATAAACAAAATAGTGTATTAGTAAGATATCAGTTACTACAAAAAGTGGTACTTTTTTAATTGTTCAGATACTACAAGAACAAGAAGTATAAGTAGAAAATATGTAACCACTATTGGCATAGTGCATATAGAATATTTTTCTTGACTTTTTATACACGGGCGAGGAAAATGGTAAAAAAGGAAGGAGGGATGATGATGGAAGAGTACGTATTGGATCTTTATAATGTTTTGTATACAACAGATTGGCAAGATATTGTTTCATTTCTTGGGATTGTATTCTGTTTAAAAATTGTAATTGTGTATATGGAAGAGCAAGGTATGTTCTATTCCTTTTCATCTCCGTCCGATTTAGAGCGGGAACCATTGCTCAACTATGCCAATATAAAACAGACGGAACTTCCTTTTATCACATTCTTTATGATTCGATTTATAACAGCTATTGTGAAGAAAAAAGAAGCTGAAGAAGGAGATTGCTATCCGACTTGTACTGTAGTGTTTATAAGCTAAATACAAGGAGGAGAATAATATGTGGTTTCGTTTTCTTATGATTGGTTTCTTTTCATTAACAGCAATTTCTTTAATGGGATATCAAGTATTAGAGATTTTTCAAGCATATAGTGACACGTTTTTTAACAAAAACTAAACGAATTGCTATTTCAATAATAAACCGATAAAATCCTTCTTAAGAAATATAGTTAAGGAGGATTTTTTTGTTTCATATTACTGTGTCAAAGTATTGTCACATTTACACTATGAATAATATGTTAAAATAGTGAGGTTAATTATACATATGTAGAAGAAGAGGAGTGAACAATTTGGTGAATCAATCAACAAATCAGAAAAGCTATGCTCCTATTGTGATAACGCTTTCTGTAATTGTCAATGCGATTATTTTATTTTTGTTTTTTGGACCTGTTGGCTACAAAGGAGAAGTACATTTTGATGTAACAATTTTGCCGATGTTAAATGCAATCTTTAATAGCTTTACATTTGTGTTTTTATTGGCAGCATTGTTTTCTATTATTAAGAAAAATGTGAAGATGCACCGTGGTTTTATTCTCGCGGCATTTATAACAACGTTGCTATTTTGTGTTTCATATTTATCGTATCACTACTTAGCACCAGCAACGCATTTTGGTGGAGAAGGTATTATTAAATATGTGTATTTCTTTATTTTAATTACGCATATTTTCCTTGCAGCAATTATTGTACCACTTGCGTTATTCTCGCTTGTATATGGTTTTACAAACCAATTGACTCGCCATCGTAAGATTGTACGTTGGACGATGCCGATTTGGTTATACGTAAGCCTTTCTGGTGTTATTGTTTACTTAATGATTTCACCGTATTACTAATAAAAACATCTCAGCCTTTTGGCTGGGATGTTTTTATTTCATTTATAGGCCTTGTATACCGCAACTTAAGATTTAAAGAGGGGTAAAGAAGATAGGTGAGGAAAAGCTTGAGTAGTGAGAGTCAACTTTCACTGATGAAAGTTTTACTTTATGAAGCAAATATTTTTGTGAAACGAACAAAATATGTTATACAAAAGTATATTGATTTTTATATTGGAAGGATGGGAAAGTATGCAAAACTTCGTATTTCGTAATCCGACAAAGCTTATTTTTGGCCAAGGGCAATTAGAGCAATTAAAAACAGAGATTCCTCAGTATGGAAAAAAGGTTCTTCTCGTATACGGCGGGGGTAGTATAAAACGAAATGGTATATATGATAATATAATCTCTATCTTAAAAGAAATTGATGCAGAAATTTTTGAGTTAACAGGTGTTGAACCGAACCCACGTTTATCTACTGTAAACAAGGGAATTCAAATCTGTAAAGAAAACGATATTGAATTTATTTTAGCTGTCGGTGGTGGAAGTGTCATCGATTGTACAAAAGCAATCGCCGCAGGTAGTAAATATGATGGTGATGTATGGGACATTGTGACAAAAAAAGCATTTGCAAATGAAGCTTTACCTTTTGGTACAGTACTAACTCTTGCAGCGACAGGTTCTGAAATGAACGCAGGTTCTGTTATTACAAACTGGGAAACGAATGAAAAGTATGGGTGGGGCAGTCCTGTTACATTCCCGCAGTTTTCTATTTTAGATCCAGCGCATACAGCTTCTGTACCAAGAAATCAAACGATTTATGGTATGGTTGATATTATGTCACATGTATTAGAGCAATATTTTCATCAAGGCTCAAATACAGAATTACAAGACCGCTATTGTGAATCTATTTTAAAAACAGTCATTAAAACAGCACCAAAACTTTTAAATGATTTAGAAAACTATGAACATCGAGAAACAATTTTATACTGCGGAACAATGGCGCTAAATGGCATTTTAGCAATGGGTGTCCGAGGTGATTGGGCAACGCATAATATTGAGCATGCTGTTTCAGCTGTGTATGATATTCCACATGGCGGTGGTTTAGCGATTTTATTCCCAAATTGGATGAAGCATGTTTTAGATGAAAATGTAGATCGCTTTAAACAATTTGCGGTGCGTGTGTTTAACGTAGAGACCGAAGGGAAAGCAGATAAGGAAATTGCGTTAGAAGGTATCGAAGCACTACGCAACTTCTGGACATCTATTGAAGCACCATCTCGTTTAGCTGACTATGAAATTGGAGAAGAGAAGATAAATGTAATGGCTGAAAAAGCGATGGTGTATGGTGAATTCGGTCATTTTAAAAAATTAAATAAAGAAGATGTAGTAGCGATTTATAAGGCCTCGCTCTAAAAGGTAAATCTGATTTGAAAACCTTCTTGATAGATATCGAGAAGGTTTTTTTTGATTGAGTTTGAATGAATTGTGATTTATTTTGGTTGTTATTGAATGTTTTTGATTGATTTTTGAATCCGATTTCATTATACTGTAATTAAAGAAGAGGTGAGTGATATGTTAACTCCTGAACGTCATCAGCTAATTTTACAGCTTGTAAGAGAGAAAAAAGTAGTGAAATTACAACAGTTAGTGGAACAAACCGAAAGTTCAGAATCAACAATTCGTCGTGATTTAGTGCAATTAGAAAAAGGGCGTTTATTGAAAAGAGTGCATGGCGGAGCTGCTGTATTAACTGGAAAAGGTGAAGAGCCTACGATGGTTGAAAAATCAGCCAAAAACAGTCAAATAAAAAAGCAAATTGCTAAATATGCTGCGTCTTTTGTAGCAAAAGGTGATTGTATTTATTTAGATGCAGGAAGTACAACGTTTGAAATGATTCCATATTTAACAGATAAAGAAGTTACGGTTGTTACAAATGGCCTTATGCATATTGAAGCACTAGTTGAAAATAATATTCGTGCTTACTTGCTTGGCGGGATGATGAAGAGTCGAACAAAGGCCTTAATTGGTGCAATGGCACAGGAAAGTATGGGGCAATATCGATTTGATAAGTGTTTCCTAGGAGCGAATGGTGTGCATGAACAGCTTGGATATACAACACCGGATCCTGAAGAAGCATCGCTGAAAAAAATGGCGTTAACATTAGCAAATGAAGGTTATTTTTTAATAGATGAAAGTAAATTCGCAGAAGTTGCATTTGCGAAAATTGCAAGTGTTGAAGAGGCAACAATTATTACAAATGCATTAGAAGAAGAACAAGAAGAATATAAACGAAAAACAAACGTAATTGAGGTTGATAAACGATGATTTATACAGTTACTTTAAATCCATCGATTGATTATGTTGTTCAAGTAGAGAATTTCATGCTGGGGACTGTTAATCGAGCAGAAAAAGATATGAAATTTCCTGGTGGGAAAGGGATTAATGTATCCCGTGTGCTTCATCGGCTTGGAATAGATAATACAGCACTTGGGTTTATAGGTGGATTCACCGGCCAATTTATTGAAGGTGTTTTGGAAAATGAAGGTGTTAAAACGAATTTTGTTCATGTAGATGGCGATTCACGTATTAATGTGAAAATAAAGGGACAGGAAGAAACGGAATTGAATGGTCAAGGACCTATTATTACGGATAAACAGCTCGGGCAGTTGATGAACAACATTGAAAATATGCAGGCTGGTGATCATCTTGTATTAGCTGGTAGCATTCCAGCGTCGATTTCTAAAACATTTTATGAAACAATTGCTGCTTTTGGAGCAGAACGTCACATTAACGTTATAGTTGATGCGAGTGGAAATGCGCTTCAGTATGTGATTCGAAATAAGCCGTTTTTAATAAAGCCGAATCATCATGAGCTTGGAGAATTATTTGGAGAAGCGCTTTCAACTGTAGAAGAAATTATTCCATATGGCAGAAAGTTAATTGAGCAAGGTGTACAGAACGTAATTGTCTCTATGGCAGGAGCTGGGGCTTTGTTATTTACAAGTGAAGGAGTATATGAGGCAACTGTGCCAAAAGGAACAGTTATCAATTCTGTTGGAGCAGGAGATTCTCTTGTTGCGGGTTTTGTGGGGATATATGAAAAAACGAAAGATGTTGAGGAAGCATTTCGTTATGGTGTCGCAACAGGGAGTGCAACAGCTTTTTCGGCTGATTTATGTACGAAAGATAAAGTAGAAGAATTATTATCGCAAGTAATGATTACAAAGCGATAGGGGGGAACAGAGTATGAAAATTACAGAACTTTTAAAAAGGGATACCGTTATCATGGATTTGACAGCTTCAGAAAAAGAAGCTGTCATCGATGAATTAGTAGAGAAATTAGAAAAGGCAGGAACATTAAATAGCCTAGCTGAATTTAAAGAGGCTATTTTAAAGCGTGAAATGCAAAGTACAACTGGGATTGGTGAAGGGATTGCTATTCCGCATGCAAAAACAAAAGCGGTCAAACAACCAGCTATTTGTTTTGGGCGTAGTGTAAGCGGTGTCAATTATAAATCGCTTGATGGACAACCAGCTCATTTATTCTTTATGATTGCGGCTAGTGAAGGAGCGAACAATACACATTTAGAAACGCTATCACGCTTATCTACGCTATTAATGGATGAGGAGTTCCGTAAACAATTGTTAGAAGCAAAAAGTGAAGAGGAGCTTCTGCACTTGTTCGATGAAAAAGAAAATGCAAACGAACAAGAAGATGAACTTAGTGAAGTAATAAAGCCCGAAGGAAATGAACCATATATATTAGCGGTAACAGCTTGTCCGACTGGTATTGCTCACACATATATGGCCGCGGATAGTCTAAAGGCGAAAGCAGCGGAGTTAGGAATTGCGATTAAAGTCGAAACAAACGGTTCTACTGGCGTGAAAAGTGGGTTAACGAAAGAAGATATTGAACGTGCAACAGCTATTATTGTTGCGGCAGATAAGCAAGTAGAAATGAATCGCTTTGCTGGAAAGCATGTTATTCAAGTCCCGGTTGCAGACGGTATTCGGAAATCAGAGCAGTTAATTAATCGAGCGGTAAATCAAGATGCTCCAATTTTTAAAGGTGGAAAAGAAAGTAGAGAAGTAGATAGTGGAGAAAAAGAAAATGGATTGGGCATATATAAGCATTTGATGAGCGGTGTAAGTAATATGTTACCGTTTGTAGTTGGAGGCGGAATCTTAATTGCACTTGCTTTTGCTTTCGGAGGAATTCAAGCGGAAGGTCCAATTGCAGAGACTCTCATGACAATCGGTGGAGGAAAGATGGGAGCGTTCGCATTTCTTGTTCCGGTGTTAGCTGGATTTATCGCAAGTTCTATTGCTGATCGTCCAGGATTTATGCCTGGTCTTGTCGGTGGTTTTTTGGCAGCACAAGCAAATGCAGGATTTTTAGGTGGATTAATTGCTGGTTTCTTAGCTGGTTATATTGTACTTGGATTAAAGAAAGTATTAGCAGGTTTGCCAGCTCAATTAGAAGGAATTAAACCTGTTTTGTTATATCCTGTACTTGGTTTGTTACTTACAGGGGTATTAATGTTGAAAGTTGTAAATCCTCCTGTTGTTGCTTTAAATGAGACGTTAACGAGTTGGTTAAATAGTTTAGGTGGTGCAAATGCTATAGTATTAGGTCTCATTTTAGGTGGGATGATGGCTGTGGACATGGGTGGCCCTATTAATAAAGCAGCATTTACATTTGGAATTGCTGCAATTGAAGCTGGGAATTTTGGTGTGCATTCAGCTATTATGGCTGGTGGAATGGTACCTCCGCTTGCAATTGCTTTTGCAACGACATTTTTTAAAACAAAATTTACAGAAGCAGAACGCAAATCAGGTCTTACAAACTATATTATGGGAGCGTCATTTATTACGGAAGGGGCGATCCCGTTTGCAGCAGCTGATCCAATCCGTGTAATTGTAAGTTGTGTTGTTGGGTCAAGTCTTGCTGGTGCATTATCGATGCTATTTGGAATTACATTGCCAGCCCCGCACGGTGGAATATTCGTCATTTTATTAGTAAATAAACCAGTTCTATATATTCTTTCTATATTAATAGGCTCTGTAGTATCAGCTTTGATGCTAGGGATATGGAAAAAGAAAATTTCATAAAAACTCCAAAAGGACAGTTACTCTACTAGGTAGCTGTCCTTTTGGAGTTTTAGATTCGGTTATATATGTAAAATACAAAAGATGTATTACGTAAAAAGACATAATGTAACTAAAAGTTGTAATGTTTCGATGTTTTTTTGTAACAAGAGGGTAACATTATTACTTTTATTGCAAAAAAATATGACCTTTTGAAAGAGAAAAAACGATTAAAACTCTTGAAAATACATATAGAATACAGCATTCTTTCATTCTATTTTATATTACAAAGCATTAATGATTGATTACGAATCGTTTGTAATTATGTGATATCCTAAATCTCTTAAAAAACTGTTGCTATAATGAGGGCACAAAAACAAAGCAAATGGAGGCTATTCATGAAAAAATTAATTGGTATAGCAGCGGCAGCGTTTTTTGGTCTTGGGATTTTCACTACTTCTGCACAAGCAGAAACTGTTGTAACAACAGAGGTATTAAATGTACGCGAGAACCCAACTACTGAATCACAAGTTGTAGGGAAATTATTAAATGGTCATAAATTAGATGTTACAAATACAGAAAACGGATGGTCAAAAATCAAATTAGACGGTAAAGACGTATTCGTAAGCGCAGAATTTACAAAAAGCATCTACTACGTAACAGCAAATGTATTAAACGTACGTGCTGAAGCGAGCACAAACTCAGAAATTCTTGGTACACTGAAGAAAGACGATATGATTGAAACAACGAACCAAGTACAAAATGGGTGGTTACAATTCGAATATAATGGGAAAACGGCTTACGTTCATGTTCCTTTCTTAACAGGTACAGCACCTGTTATTGAAAAACAAGAAACGCCAGTACCTGCAAAAGCAGAAGCGCCTGCAAAAGTTACAGCACCTGCAAAAGCAGAGGCAAAAGCAGAAGTGCCTGCAAAAGCAGAGGCAAAGGCACCAGTAGCACAAGCAAAACCTGCTACTCAAGTGAAAGCAGCAGAAACAAACGCTCCTTCTGGTGGTCGTGAACTAACAGTTGTAGCGACAGCATATACAGCTCATCCGAGCGAAAATGGCGGCACATATGGTGGTCGTGTATTAACTGCAATGGGTCATGACCTAACAGCGAATCCAAACATGAAGATGATCGCTGTTGACCCGAAAGTGATTCCGCTAGGATCAAAAGTATGGGTAGAAGGATATGGAGAAGCAATCGCTGGTGACACTGGCGGTGCAATTAAAGGTAACCGTATCGACGTTCTAGTTGGCTCTGATTCAGCTGCTGATAAATGGGGACGTAAAACTGTAAAAGTGAAAATTTTAAAATAATGCTATTGTTGATAAAGAGATAAATCCAGTTTTCAAATATTGAGTGCTGGTCTTTGAGGCTGTTAGGAATTTCCTAACAGCTATTTTTGTGAGTTTAAAATTATTAAAATGGATACACAGTTCGGCCTGTAATAATCTTATAGGCACTGCAAAATTGAGTTTGTGCATATTGTTTAGTTGGTTCATCTAAAGTTTGATTGTTGGATAATGTATGAAAGGAACGTAGTAAACAATTTAAAGCGAAATATAATTCTTCTTGTGAGCAGTTTTTTTCTTTTACTGCTGTTGCCAAAATGAGTTCTTCCGTTAATGTTGAGAAATTAATGGTAGCTTGTCCGATTTGCATTGTATCCTCTCCAATCCTATTTTTTATCATGTATATGTACCATTGGACAAACTATGTCAATTTTATCTCGCTATTTGGGTAGTAACACCCTAACCATAAGGTTCAAAGAGAAGGGAGGGAAAATTTTTTCTATTTGTTAGGAGTAATAATCAGTAGGGGAAGCAGATGGTCCTGTTGGTTAATACTGTATCGTGCCTATTTTTTGAATTTCATTTACCGTATTGAAAGAACTTGCATTATGACTATTAAAATTGGTAAGATTGGGTATAATGATCAGATGGATAAGATTACATAAAGAGAGTTGAAGTATATGGGAGAAATGCAGCGCGAAAAAGTTGCTGTTATCATCGGACCAACTGCGGTAGGAAAGACAAAATTAAGCATTGATCTTGCAAAAGCGTTAAATGGTGAAATCATTAGTGGAGACTCGATGCAAATTTATCGTAAGATGGATATCGGGACAGCTAAAGTAACAACAGAAGAAATGGAAGGAATTCCGCATTACATGATCGATATTAGAAATCCAGAAGATTCATTTTCTGTGGCGGAATTTCAAGAGCTTGTTAGAGGGCATATTCGAGAAATTACGGAACGTGGAAAACTACCCATTATTGTTGGTGGTACCGGTCTTTATATACAATCAGTTTTATATGACTATCAGTTTACAGATGAAGCTGGAGACCTTGTATATCGAGAGAAACTGGAGAAATTAGCGATAGAAAATGGTGTAGAATATATACATAAGAAACTGCAAGAGGTAGATCCAGAAAGTGCGAATCGTATTCATGCGAATAATGTAAGGCGTGTCATTCGTGCTCTAGAAATTTTTCATACGACAGGGCAGAAGATGAGTGATCAACTTGAAAAACAGGAAAATGAGTTATTATATGATGTTTCATTAATTGGCTTGACTATGAATCGTGAAATGTTATATGATCGCATCAACTTACGTGTTGATCTTATGGTGGAACAAGGGTTGGTACAAGAGGTAAATACTTTGTATGAAAACGGAGTTCGAGACTGCCAATCTATTCAGGCGATTGGTTATAAAGAATTATATAATTATTTCGAAGGGCATGTTTCGCTAGAAGAAGCAATAATGCAATTAAAAACAAATTCACGTCGCTATGCAAAACGTCAACTAACATGGTTCCGTAATAAAATGGATGTTACATGGTTTGATGTGACCGACGGTGAAAAAACAACAGAAATTTTACGGTACATAGAAGGAAAGCTGCAACTAAAGTCGAATAATAAGTAAGTAGAGAAAAAGAGGAGGATTCGACATGAAGCAATCAATCAATATTCAAGATCAGTTTTTAAATCAACTCCGTAAAGAAAATACGTTTGTGACGCTGTACTTATTAAATGGTTTCCAGCTTCGTGGACTGATTAAAGGTTTTGATAACTTTACAGTTTTATTGGAAACAGAAGGTAAGCAACAGCTTATTTATAAACATGCTATTTCTACATTTGTTCCACAAAAAAACGTTTCAATTGAATTAGAGTAGAAAAATGTACATAGTAAAAAGAGCGAGAAATTCGCTCTTTTTTATTTATATATTTTAGAAATCCTTTAATAAATACGGAAGATAGAGAGGATGACAGTAGTGTCACCTGTCTCAGGAATGGTAATTGTATTAGTAGTAGATTGGATAGTAATCGTAGTTTTGGCTTTTAAAGTTTCAATTGTTAAAAATGTAATGGAACTTCCAATTGCGTTTGCTGAGAAGTTATCTGAAGGTATGTTGCCATTAATGGAAATGCCAAAGCCAAAAGGAGCTGATCCTGAAAATAATGTTGAAGCTGAAAAGTCAATGATATAAACACCATCTTCAAGAATTGTGATTGTATCTGTTGTATTGAAATGTATGTTATTTATGTTTGATGTAAGGTTAAACTGTATGTTTTGGTTGGGTTCTATAATTTGTGGAAGTGTATTTTTTAGTACAGCTGTAGTTACTGGAAAGTTAAACCCTTGAGGCCCTCGTTCGCCCTGAAGTCCTCGTTCGCCCTGAAGTCCTTGTTCGCCCTGAGGTCCTCGTTCGCCCTGAAGTCCTTGTTCGCCCTGAGGTCCT